>CALHBU010000089.1 GCA_937930655.1 uncultured Acidimicrobiales bacterium
CAGATTCAAACTGGTCCGTCGATCGAGAAATCCATCGCCCCGCTTCGCAGCTATGTGTCAGAACCCATGAGGTTCGGCAGCCTCTTCCTGGCCGGCGACGCGGCCCACAATGTCCCGCCGACCGGCGCCAAGGGTTTGAACCTGGCGGTTTCCGACGTTCGATACCTGGCGGCCGGTTTCGCCGATCATTACAACGGCAAGCCCGACCGACTCGACACCTACTCCGAGCGTGCGCTTCGGCGGGTCTGGGGAGCTGTTCGATTCTCATGGTGGATGACCGCACTTCTGCATCGCTTTCCAGACCAAACCGATTTCGACCAGCGGGCTCAGGAGCAGGAGCTGTCGTATCTCGCCAGCTCGTCCCTGGCCCAGGGGGCGTTGGCCGAGCAGTATGTCGGCCTGCCCTACGAGGACTGAGCGTGAGAGAGTGAACCCAATGAGCAACCCCCGGGAGTACGACGACATACCGGGCACGTACGTGTTCGATGGCACCCACAGCCGAAACGGCTACGAACTCAACATGTTCTGTATGTCGTTGAACGGCGAGTCGAATCGCGAGGCTTTTCGTTCTGATCCCGACACCTACCTCGACCAATGGTCGCTGACCGCCGACCAACGGCGGGCGGTGGTCGAACGAGACTGGCTCGCCATGCTCCAACTGGGAGGCAATATCTATTACACGTTCAAGCTGGCTGCGTTCGACGGGCTATCGATGCAGGATGTCGGCGGCTCCATGTCCGGCGTCACCACCGAGGAGTTCGCAGCCATGATGATTGCTGGCGGTCGACCGGCCGATGGCAATCGGTTCGAGAGCGAGTGGACCGGCGCCCAGGGGGGTGACTCCGATGGCTGAGCTCATTGGCGGCATCGGGACCTCCCATGTTCCTGCGGTCGGTGCCGCCATCGACAATGGCAGGCAGGCGGAGCCCTATTGGGCGCCCTACTTCGAGAAGATCCAGCCGGCCCGACAGTGGATCGCCGACCAGAAACCCGATGTCTGCATCGTGGTCTTCAACGACCATGCATCAGCCTTTTCTCTCGATCTCATCCCGACCTTCGCGTTGGGCGTGGCGTCGTCGTTTCCGCCGGCCGATGAGGGCTACGGACCCCGCCAGGTACCGACTGCCCTGGGCCATCCCGAGTTGGCGTGGCATCTGGCCGAGTCGCTGATCCTCGACGAGTTCGACATGACCATCGTCAACCAGATGCCCATCGATCACGGTTGCACCGTGCCGCTCTCGGTTGCCTTCGACCAACCGGAGGCGTGGCCATGCCGCATAATTCCGCTGTGCGTGAACGTCATTCAGTACCCGGCTCCGACCGGTCGTCGCTGCTACCAACTCGGTAGGGCAATTCGCCGTGCCATCGACAGTTGGACGGGCGACGAACGAGTGGTGATTTTCGGCACCGGGGGCATGTCCCACCAGCTACAGGGTGAGAGGGCTGGCCTGGTCAACCTCGAGTTCGACCAGGCGTTCATCGACCGCTTGATCAACGACCCTGCCGGACAGGCCGAGGTGCCACACGTCGAGTACTTGCGAGAAGCCGGTTCGGAGGGCATCGAGTTGGTGATGTGGCTCATCATGAGGGGCGCGCTCGACGAGGCGGTGCGGGTCGTGCATCGAATGCATCATGTACCAACCTCAAACACGAGCAACGGTCTGCTGGTGCTCGAGAACGGCTAGTCGGAAGAAGAGCACCTCTGGTGCGACCACCGGGCCGCTTCTGCCAGACTGCCCCGGTGGCTCTCTCCTCTGCGAACACCAGCGGCGTGCCGACCATGCTCATGCGGGGTGGCACATCAAAGGGATTGTTCTTCGAGGCCCAGCACCTTCCGCTCGATGTAGTGGAGCGGGATGCACTGTTGTTGGCGCTCATGGGTTCGCCCGATACCCGCCAGATCGATGGTCTTGGCGGCGCTCACCCGCTGACCAGCAAGGTGGCTGTGGTCTCGGCCTCTCCCGAGCCCGGGGTCGACCTTGACTATCTGTTTCTCCAGGTCTCAGTCGACCAGGCTCAGGTGAGCGATCGACAGAATTGCGGCAACATGCTGGCCGGCGTCGGGCCGTTCGCCCTGGAACGAGGCATGGTTGCCGTGGCCGACTCGGCGTCCACCGTCATGCCTGTCCGGATACGGCTCCTCAACACCGGCGGAACAGCTACCGCCAACGTGCCGTTGACCAACGGCTCAGTCCGATACGAAGGCGAGACCTCCATCTCCGGGGTACCCGGCACCGCAGCCCCGATACGGCTCGATTTCGACGGTCTGGCCGGCTCGTCCTGTGGTTCCCTCCTGCCCTCGGGCAACAGCACCGATCTGATCGCCGGTGTCCCGGTGACCATGATCGACAACGGGATGCCGGTGGTGGTGATGGCGGCCACGGACTTGGGCGTCGCCGGCACCGAGACCCCAGCCGAGCTGGAGGCCAACCATGGGTTGCGAGAGAAACTCGAATCGATTCGGCTGCTGGCCGGGCCAGCTATGGGACTCGGGGATGTCGCGGCCACCACCGTCCCCAAGATGACGATGGTGTCGCCACCGGTCGGGTCTGGCGCCCTCTCCACTCGGACCTTCATTCCTCATCGTTGCCACGACGCCATCGGAGTGCTCGGGGCCGTGAGTGTGGCGACCGCGGCACTGCTTCCGGACACACCAGCAGCCAACGTCGTTCGGACGACCGATGACATCTCGTCGGGGTCAGTGGTGGTCGAGCATCCGACAGGGACGTTCGAGGCCAACGTGGCCCTACGGTTCGAAAATGGCCAGCCAGTGGCTGAGCGCTCCGGCATTATTCGGACCGCTCGCAAGCTCATGGATGGTCGGGCGTTCCCCGCCTACTGAAAAGCCCGGCTTCTGAAAAGCCCGGCTACTGACACGCAACTCACCGATCGGAATCGGCCATGGCAACATCCAATCCTCCGCATGACGAGCCGCTGGTACCGACCGTGCCCGGCCCCCGGGCCCAGGCGTCACCGCCGACCAGGTTCTCTCCTCCTGCCAAGGCGTGTGACGCCCATTGTCATGTCTTCGGGCCCAGCAACGAGTTCCCCTACTCCCCGAACCGGTCTTACACCCCACCCGATTCGGGTGTCGACGCCTTTGAACGGCTCCAGGACCAGTTAGGTCTGAGTCGGGCCGTCTTTGTGCAAGCCAGCTGCCACGGCACGGACAACGCGGCCATGCTCGACGCCATGGCCAAAGGCAAGGGCCGTTATGCCGGGGTGGCCATGATCGATGACTCGTTCACCGATGCCGATCTCTCTGTGCTGCACGACGCCGGCGTCCGCGGCACACGCTTCAACTTTGTGGCCCACCTCGGCGGCGCGCCCGATCTCGAGACGTTCTGGCGTCTGGTCGGCCGGGTAAGCCCACTGGGTTGGCACATCGTGTTGCACTTCGATGCCAAGGATCTTCCTTCGTATCGCCAGCTGCTCGATGCCATGCCGGTGCCGTACATCATCGATCACATGGCTCGGGTTCCGACCTCTGACGGCATCGATCAGGTGCCCTTCCAACAGCTCCTGCGGCTGATGGAGACCGACGAACGCTGTTGGGTGAAGGTGTCAGGGGCTGAGCGACTGACCAGCGGCAAGGTGGCGCCGTTCGACGATGTTGTGCCCTTCGCCCAACAGCTCATCCAGACCGCGCCGGATCGGATTCTGTGGGGAACCGACTGGCCCCATCCCAACGTCTCCGAGATGCCCGACGAAGGTCAGCTCCTCGACCTGCTGGCCGATTTCGCCCCCGACGAGGCCACCCGCAATCAGATTCTGGTCGACAATCCCGCCGTGCTCTACGAATTCAACGACTAGCGGCCTGCAACGACAAACGTCCTTCAGCCAGACGGACAGGTTCTAGCCCGGTTGGTCGACCAGGCGGGTCGACAACTCGGCCAGCCGAATTCGGAACCCCTGGACGTCGGTGATGAACGGCTCCAACGTGGCTTCCAGCAAATCCTGGAATGCGGTCCAGCCATGCTGCATGGCGTACACCACGCCGACCTGGGCGTGCACCTCGGGATCGTCGGTCGGCCGACCGAGTTGCTCGGCCGTTGTTTCGACCATGGCTAAGAGGTTCGGCGTGGGCTGGAGTCGATCAGCTGAACCTTCGCCGGTCATGGCCAAATAGGTGAATGTGCGCCACAGCGATGGCCGCCGCAGCGTTTGGATCGGCACGATCGACGATGGGTGCACCGAGCGCTTCGATGCCACGAACCGCTCTGAGTCATACGTGACCACTGCTGCGATAAGGCTGTCCTTCGAGCCGAAGTAGTGGTGGATCTGACCGTGATTGACACCGGCTCGCTCGGCGATGGCTTTGCTCGTCACGGTGCTGGGCGATGAGTCGGCCAGAAGGTGGTAGGCAGCCCAGATCAGTCGATCGCTGACCTCGGTCGGTTCTGTGTCGTCGTCGGTTCCGCTGGTGATGTTGACCTCGGCTGGGCTGGCAACCGGGATAGTGGCAATGGACTCATCGATAAGCCGTCGGGAACGGTTGGCCACTGCCTCAGGCAGAGCGTCTACATCGGCTGAGAAGTGGCCGAGCGAGCGACTGATCGTGTCGGAAAACACCCACCAACCGGCCTGAAGTGAAACGGTCGCGGCGGTGAGCGCCGCCGACTCCATAGTCGGCTCTTGGCCGTTGGTTTCTGACACTCTCGCCCGAAAAAGTTCGAGCACGTTGGCCGACTTGGCGCCGTGCGCCCTCTTCCAATGATCATTGATCATCAGGTAGGCAAATACCTGCCAGCCGGGATGGATCGAGGGTTCTAGGGGTGCCGGCAGTACTG
>CALHBU010000090.1 GCA_937930655.1 uncultured Acidimicrobiales bacterium
AGTGGCTCCCCAGCCCTCGGTTGAGGCGATGTTGACGATGCGAGGACAGTCGGACTGACGCAAGTGGGGGAGTGCGGCTCGGATGATCCGAGTGTGGGCGGTGAGCAGGATGTCGACGGTGGTGGCCCAGTTGTCCTCAAAGTCAGGGTCGTCGATCGGCCCGCTGATGGCCATACCGGCGTTGTTCACCACCAAGTCGAGGCCGCCAAAGGCTGCAACTGCTTCTTCGATCACCTGGGCCGCCCGCTCGCCATCGGTGACATCGAGGGTCCACCCCTGCGCTGAGTTGCCGGCCGCGGTGATCTCCTGAACCACCGCGTCGACGCCGTCGGCGGTGAGGTCGGTGACGATCACGTGCGCCCCCTCATCGGAGAACAATCGAGCTGTTGCCCGTCCCATGCCGGAGGCGGCGCCGGTGATGAGGGCGACCTTGCCTTCGATCGATCGGCTGAGTTCGCTAAGTCGTGCCATAGCGGCAGCTTGTCAGACCGGGAGAAGGGCTGGCGACCTGCCAGTTGAGCGACGATCATGAGCTGGTGACTCAACAACTTCCCGATCGGTCGGCAATCGAGCAGCGGGCCATGCTCGAGGCGGGCGAGGTTTCGGCCAGGGAGCTCCTCGATGCGCATGTGGCGCGCATCGAGGCCGTGAACCCCCAGGTGAACGCGGTGGTGGCGTTTGACCCCGAGGTGGGGATGGCTCGGGCCGCAGCCGTCGACGAGGCCAGAGCCAAGGGTGAGCCCCTCGGTCCGCTGGCCGGCTTGGTCACCGCCCACAAGGACCTCACCGACACCGCCGATTTCCCCACCACCCACGGTTGTCCCCTCTTTGCCGACAACCAGCCCAAGGCCGACAGCCTCATCGTGGCCCGGGCCAAAGAAGCGGGCGCCCTGGCGGTAGGGAAGACCAACACACCGGAATTCGGGCGGGGCAGTCACACCTTCAACCCGGTGTACGGCACAACCCTCAACCCCTACGACACCACTCGGACCTGCGGCGGGTCGTCTGGTGGCGCTGCCGTTGCCCTGCGAACCGGCATGGTGGCGGTGGCCGATGGAAGCGATATGGGCGGCTCGCTGCGCAATCCGGCCGGGTGGAACAACATTGTCGGCTTCCGGGCCTCACCCGGTGTGGTGCCAGCGGTTGGTCCGGGGCCGGCCCATCCCCGTTTGGCAACCGAAGGAGTGATGGCTCGCTCAGTCGATGAGTTGGTCATGCATCTCGATGTCGTGTCGGCTCAAACCGATGCCGACCCGCTGTCGCGAGGCCTCGAACTTTCCCAGCCACTGGACCTTCCCGACCGTCCTCTCCGAGTGGCGTGGAGCCGGGACTTTGGCGGCCTGCCGGTTGAGTCAGAGGTCTTGGCTGTTCTGGACGCCCTGCCGCCCGTCCTTGAGGAGCTTGGCTGGGAAGTGGTCGAGACCCAGCCCGACTTCAGCGGTGCCCACGAGGCCTTTCTGGCCCTCCGGGGGTGGCTCAACGCCACCGGCATGGCTTCCCGCCTGGGTGACCGGATGACACAGCTGAAGCAGACCATCCAGGACGAGGCTGAAGCAGGACGCGGCGTTACCGCTCAGCAGGTGGCCGACGGTCTCGACACCTACCGAACCCTCTGGGGCCGGGCTGCCACCTTCTTCTCCGAGTTCGATCTTCTGCTCGGTCCGGTCAGCCAAGTGGCGCCGTTCCCCATCGAAACCGAGTACCCGACCATGGTCGCTGGCCAGACTATGGAGACCTACATCGAGTGGATGAAGTCGGCGTACTACATCACCATGATGGGGGCGCCGGCTCTGTCGCTGCCCGCTGGTTTCACCGCCGACGGACTCCCGACCGGTGTCCAGATGGTCGGAGGCCCCTGGCAGGACGTAACGGTGCTTCGGGCGGCCAAGGCACTCGAGGAAGCAACCGGCCACGGTCTGGTGAAGCCGGCTGTTCTCGAAGGGGTCGGCTGAGCCCTGTGAATCTGTGCTGGTCGTTCCGTATGGAGGCATGATGGCCACGTGATCGTGCATCTTGTCGACGGGACCTACGAACTCTTCCGCCAGTTCTTCGGCCGCCCCGGCCATCTCAACGGGGCCGGTGAGGAGGTTGGCGCCACCCGAGCGGTGCTACGGAACATGCTGGCTCTGTTAGATGAAGGAGCTACCCACGTCGGCGTTGCCACCGACCACGTGGTCGAGTCGTTTCGCAACGACCTCTACGACGGATACAAGAACGGGGCCGAGATGGAGCCAACCATCCTGTCCCAGTTCCACCCCTTCGAGGATGGGCTGCGGGCGCTTGGACTACCCACCTTCGCCATGGTCGAATATGAGGCCGACGATGCCATGGGGGCGGCCGCCGCCATGGCGGCCGAAGACGAACGGGTCGACAAAGTGCTCATCTGTACGCCGGACAAAGATCTGGCCCAGTGCGTTCGGGCCGGTCGGGTCCTGCAGTTCGATCGACGCAAAGAGAAGGTCTACGACGTCGACGATGTCATCGAGAAGTACGGGGTCCGACCGGAATCGATCCCTGACTGGCTGGCCCTAGTGGGCGACAGTGCCGACGGCTTTCCCGGTCTGCCTGGGTGGGGGGCCAAGTCGGCGGCCACCGTGCTGTACCGCTACGACCACATCGAGAACATTCCGCTGGCCGCCGGTCAGTGGGACATCAGCGTGCGAAGCGGGGCCAAGCTAGCCAAGACACTGGCCGACCATCTCGACGACGCCCTTTTGTTCCGCACCCTGGCCACACTGGCCATGGACGCTCCAACCGTCTCAACAGTCGACGAGCTTCGCTGGACCGGGCCGACCGATGACCTACCGGCCATCGCCGATCGGCTCGACGCTCCCGACCTCGTCACCAAGGCCGAGAAGCTGGCAGCCCGCCGATGATCCGGCCCTATCAGCCGGCCGATGCAGAAGCCGTTCTGGCTCTCAACGAGGCCAACGTGCCCGAAGTCGGGACCATGGATGCCGACAAGCTGCAGCTGTTCGTCGACCATTCACCCTTCTTCCGGGTGGTCGAGGTCGACGGGGTGGTGGTCGGCATGTTGGTGGGGTTGACCGAGGCCGAGACCGTCTACCCGAGCCCCAACTACCGCTGGTTCTGCCAGCGGAACGAGGCCTTCGCCTACATCGATCGGGTGGCCGTGGCCGAGTCGGCCAGGGGGCAGGGTTGGGGGCCGGCGCTCTACAAAGAGTTCGAAGCGTGGGCTCGCTCGCAAGGCAAACCCCTCCTCTGCGCCGAGGTCAACACCATCCCGGCCAACCCTCGCTCGCTTCGCTTCCACGAGATTTACGGTTTCGTCGAGGTCGGCCGGGAACGGCCCTATGGGCCCGATGAAGAGGTCGCCATGCTTGAGTTCGCGCTCAGCTCCGAAGGATCAGCCGGTTCTTGACGATCTAGCTGGCGCAACGTTGTGAGAGTCGGCATGGACCGAGGATCAAACTCGCTCTTTGTTTCCAACTGATCCAGCGTCTCTCGAAGCCACCATTGCTCGTCGGTTGTTTGTCTGTCCCAGATGGCGTAGGTGAGTAGAGCCAATGCGCTCGCCAGATAGATCCAGGCCGCGTTGCTACCGAGGTGTTGGGTTCCAAGGAGTTCGGTCTCTACCTGAAGTTCTACCCATGATCTGCGCCCGATACTGAAGGTTCGGTATCCGGCCGTCAGGGCGAGAGCCAGGGCAAGGGCCACGACGGCTCCGGCGCGGGAGCTGGCCCGTAGACCTCGAAGCATCGAAGCTTCGTCCTCCGCCAAGTGAAGAAGGAAAACCGCGGTAGTCACAACTGCGTAGATCAGGCCGGCAACGGTGGCCAGGATCATGTAACCGAAGGGCCGAGCAGTGTCGCCGATGGCCAAGACGGTGCCCGACTGAAGAACGACAAGAACCAATGAGGGGATGAGGGCCCCAACTGGCAATGGTCGAACGTCGCTATCCCGGGTCTTGGGCGTGACTCGAAAATCGAGCTCTCGGCCGCGGATGGCACCGATGACTGCCTGGACGATGCCAAGAAGGTTCCACGGCCACCGAGTGAGGTGGAAGAGAGCGGCCTCCCACGAGATCACCGGTGCATAGTCGGGACGGAACCAGTGTTGACGACGAAGAAAAATCATGAGAGCGACCACGACCATCGTTGGCACCGAAGCGTGAGCAAAGAAGTCGATCAGCGTCACCGAGACCCATGGCTTTGCCACCACGATGGCGAGTGGTGCCAGCAGAAAGGCCAGGCCAAGGTGGGCGACGAAGAGGGGATACCAACAGAGGGCAAACCCGAATCGGAATCGCTCAGTTAGCTGCAGGTTTTTCCAATGTCCCCCGGAGTACCGAAGGCCGACCGTTGTCAGGCTGCGAGCCCACTGGAGTTCTTGGGTCATCCCATCAACGAACGTGTGGGGGCCCTCGCCCTCGGCGATGGCTTCGATGTCGAAGACCCCTCGCCAACCGTGTGCGGCCAGCAGAAAGCTGGTCGAGAAGTCTTCGGCCAGCTCCGGACCGACGCCGCCGATCTCTTTGAGAGCCTGAGTTCGCACCGCATAGTGGGAGCCGATGCATGTCGGTCCGAATCCGTTGTTGTGACCGGCCTGAAGAATCCCGTGGAGGTTGGCCTCTTTGTGCAGTCGACCTCGTGCCGTCCACGACTCTTCGCTCTCGGCCGAGCAAACGCTTGGCGCTGCGACATAGCCAACCCTCGGATCGGAGAAACCTCGCAGGATTGTCCTCAGGTAGTCAGGACGAGGGACGTGGTCGGCATCGAACTGGCAGACGACGTCGTAGCTCCGGTATCCCCAGTGGTCGTAGAAGTAGGCCAGGTTCCCTTCCTTGGAACGGGTTCGACGGGGCCAGCTCGACCGGTGGTAGTTCGGAATATTCCGTCGAGTTGAGACTCGGACACCCCGGTTCTGGCACCAGGCCAACGTTTCAGGTGAGGGGTCCTCGTCGGCCAGCCAGACGTCGTAGGGCAGCTCGTGGTCCTGGTGGAGCATGGCGTTCAGCGTGTGGCGAACCATTGTCCATGGCTCGGATGGGGCCTTGGTCACGATCATCGCCACCCGGCCGGTGCCGAATGAAAGATCGGGGCGGGGGCGACTGGCTCGGAAGGAGACGAAGAATATCCAGGCCGGCAGCAGCATGGTGAACCCGATGACGGCCGAGGTCATGACCAGCCCGATCAGACCCACCTGTCTGGCCGGGTCGAACCACCATCGCCCGAATCGTGCAACGGAGAGACACCACAGGAGCAGGAAGAGCGTGAGGACCATCTTCTGGCGTCGCGACGCCAGTGGTGTCACCCAGCGTCGATCGCCGACCTTTGGCCGGCGCGCGCCCTTTGGAGCGATCGGGGGCTTGTCGGTCACGCGCTGAGGGCGTCGACGTCGAGGTTCCGCTCGAAGTTCCAGTGGTCAAGGCACATCTCTGGCAGATTGGCCTCGGCCTTCCAGCCCAGCAGCTGCTGGGCCCGGCTTGGATCAGCGAACATGGACGCTGCGTCTCCGGGTCGACGGTCGACGATCTGGTGGGGGATGGCCCGGCCGGTTGCCTTCTCGCAGGCCTCCAAGACATCGAGGACGCTACTGCCAATCCCGGTTCCAAGGTTGAGCGCTTCGAAGCCGGTTGTCTCGGCTGCACGGTCGAGAGCGAGCACATGGGCTCGAGCCAGATCGACCACATGGATGTAGTCCCGAATGCAGGTGCCGTCGTGGGTGTCGTAGTCGCCGCCGTAGATGTTCAAGAACGGCCGCACTCGCTTGGCCACCTGCATGATGTACGGCAGAAGATTGTTTGGTGGACCGCTTGGAACCTCCCCCAGAAGAGCACTGGGATGGGCCCCGATCGGATTGAAGTAGCGCAGAGCCAGGACCGAGGCCGAGGGCGTAGCGTCACACAGGTCCTGCAGAACGGTTTCGGTCATGGCCTTGGTTCGGCCGTAGGGGCTGACCGGAGCGATGGGTGTTTCTTCGGTGACGGGAAGTTGAGTCGGTTGGCCATAGACCGTGCACGACGACGAGAACACCACATGAGATATCTCGTGTCTTTGGGCGGCCGCAGCCAGTGACACCGAGGCGGCCAGGTTCCGCTCGTAGTACTGCATCGGTTCGGCGACTGACTCCCCGACGAACTTACGCCCGGCAAAGTGGATGATGGCATCGAACTCGCCTGAGGCCAGGAGGCACTCGACCTCGCAACGGTTCCGCAGATCGAGATCCAGCAATGTGAAGGGCCGACCGGCGACCCGTTCGATGTCGTGCTTCACCTTCGGGCTACTGGTCGAGAAGTCATCGATGCCGATGAGATCGTGTCCTTCTGCCAACAGCTCGACTGCGGTGTGACTACCGATGTAGCCGGTCACTCCGGTTACCAGAACCTTCATGGCCGGGGATCCCGACGCGCCGTTACTGGTTGTCTCATTGTGCGCTCGCCAACTTCTTTGATTCTCCACTGCACTAGCCATCGTTGGAGGTAGCAGTGAGGAGACGGCCGTGGGGCGTTTCGCCCAACGTGGCCCTCGCAGTTGGGCTAGGCGGACTTTGCCTTGCCTCGGCCAGGGTTGAGCCAGTCGTCGCCGTCATCTCCGTAGAGAAGGTCGTTACCGTTCTCACCGAACAACTGGTCGTCACCGTTTCCGCCGTAGACGATGTCATTGCCGTTGCCAGCGCAGATTATGTCGTCGCCGCTGAGGCCGTAGATGGTGTCGTTGCCGTTGCCAGCCACGATGACGTCGGGTCCTGAGGTGCCCACGATGGTGTCGTCGCCGGGGGTGCCGAGAATAGTTGCCGGTTGGCCGGCGCATTCCTCTGACGTGGGAGTGGCTTTCGGCGGCTCGGGATTGGAGGGACCCGGGGTCCCGTGCTCGCCCGGTGATCCGTTCCCTGGATGTTCGGTGGTTGGTGGGCCGATGGTTGGTGGGGTGGTGGTTGGTGGGGTAGTGGTTGGTGGTGGGTTCGTCGACGGGGCAGGCGTCGTTTCAGTCGTTGCTGGGTTGGTCGGCGGACTTGTCTGAGGGCCCGTTGACGGCACAGGCATTGGCGGACCGTTGGGTGTTTCTGCCGGAGGAGAGTAGGTGGTCGGCGGTGAGGTGGTGGGGGCCGACGAGCCGGGTACCTCCGCAGGGCTTGCGTCTTTGCCTTCGATCGCCGGTGGCGCCGTGGTTGCCACTCGACTCGGGCGCTCGGTATCGGGCGTGGCTCGTTCCGGCTCTGCTGGTTCCGACTCGCCGTTGGATATCGGAGAGTCGGCCGGGGTGATTGTGGGTACCGACGGTTCGTTTTCTGGCGATGGTTCCTCGTCAGCTGGCACAGCCAACAGAGGTACTTCGTCTTCGTCACCGACAGGAGTCGCCAGGCTTTGGTTGTCTACTCCCTCGAGGGTGGCGTCGATGGCGATCATTGGTTCCGAGGTGGAAAGGGTGACCGAGGCACCGATGGACAAGGTGACGGCGACGGCAGCGGCTCCAACCAGAGCCCGAACCGGCGAGGTGCGAGGTTGTGTTTCGATCTCCGGCAGCAGGCCGTCCTGCGCCGCCCACAGCAATTGTAAGTGCTGCTCCGTAGTTTCTCGGGAGACGGGGGCTCGAAAGGCGGAGCGCAAGGCGGGAGCGAACTCGAAGTCGTTTTCGTCGATGCTCATGGTGCGGCCAAGTTCTCAGAAATCCCCGTCGACGGCGCCCGACCCTCGAGTCGTAGGTCGGGTACCGCTCGTCGAAGCGATGCGACTCCCCGCTTCTGCAGGCTCTTCACGGCAGTGAGGGGTCGCCCCGTAATGGCGGCGGTCTCGTGGAGGCTCAGGTCAGCAACAAACCGGAGGGCAACAACTTCCCGCTGAGCCGGGCTTAGGTTGCGTAAACCGACCACCAGTCGTTTGTCGAGTAACAACGGATGATCGTGGTAAGCAGATCGACCATCGAGCGGTTCCTGGTCGGACAGGAAGAGCTGGTTGTTGGCCCCACGCCGCAGATAGTCGACCAGGCGGCGATGGGCGATGGTCATGAGCCAGCTGCGGAACTCATCCTGTGTGCCCGAGAACCGAGGCAAAGACCGCAGCATGCCGAGGAACGTGTCAGCGGTCAGATCCTCGGCGTCAGCCACTTGGCAGGCCCGGAAGTAGCTGATGACCATGACCACATGGATTCGGTACAGCTCAGCGAGCGCGTCGTGGTCGCCGTCCCGCGCCGCCGCGACCATCGCCGCGAACTGCTGGTCGGAACTTTTGTCCCGTTGGGTTGCACGTCGCTTGCCCACCGCTCTCCAGAGTGGAGGGTTGCGCACTCAGTAACTAGGAGAGATTGTGCTCTTGCCCAGGAGGAAGATCAGCCCATCTCCTCTGGTCCGTCGGACCCTGACATCGGCGTGTCTCGACGGCAGCTTTCCTACTCAGCTGCCTTCTTGGCTCGACTGGGCGCCACCCTCGGCGGTTCGTTGGGCTGCTTGGGGTAGACGGGCGGCCAGGGTGCGTCCATCATCCCGGCGTCCATGTCGGCCTGGGACATGGCGAGCAAGGGGCTGAGGTCCTGCGGATCGTCATTGATCTCGGCCCACGGATCCCCCAGCTCGTCGAGGCGGGCCGGCACCACGTCGATGGTGAGTTGATCGGGAAGAACGTCACCAACTTCCTCCCAGAAAAGAGGCGTCGAAACCTGGGCGCCAACTCTCGCCCGGACCGACCACGCGCCGAAGACCGTTTTGTGAGGGGCGTTCTGGTTGAAATCGACGAAGACCCGCTCGCCTCGCTCTTCTTTCCACCAGGCGGCGGTGAGCTCGGTCGGGTGTCGCCGTTCCAGTTCCCGGGCCAGCGCCACCGAAGCAGCACGCACCTGGTAGCCGTCCCACCGAGGAAGTAGTCGGGCATAGATGTGAAGGCCGCGACTGCCGGTGGTCTTGATGAAGGCCTTGATTCCGACCTCGTCGAGGAGGTCCTTCACCTGACCGGCGGCTCGTCGAATGGCGTCGAAGTCGATGCCGGGCGATGGGTCGAGGTCGATCCGAAGCTCGTCGGTGTGCTCGGGGTCGGCTGCGAGGTAGGGCCATGGATGGAAGCCAAGGCAGCCCATGTTGACAGCCCACGTGATATGGGCGACATCGCTGGCCACCATGGCGTTGGAGGTGGTGCCGTTCGGGGTGGAGACGATGGTGGTGTCGAGCCACTCCGGTGCCCCCTTCGGGACCCGCTTCTGAAAGAACGACTTCCCCGAGGCCCCATCGGGAAACCGTTGCATCAACGTCGGTCGACCGCCCATGGTCCGAAGCAGCGGCTCGGAGACGGCCTGGTAGTAGTCGATCAGGTCCAGCTTGGTCTCTTGCCGTTTGGTAAAGAACACCTTGTCAGGGCTGGAGACCCGTACCTGTTTGCCATCGATCTCGAGGGTCAGGTACTCCTTGGCGGCCACGACTGAACGGTACTTCCTCGGTCTCTCAGGCGGAAGAGCGATGAGTAGAGTGCCCGCATGTCGCGAGAAGTCGCCCCCAAGTCTCTTGCTTCACCGGCCGCTAACTACGCCCACGCGATACTGACCGAATCGGCTTCGCGCTGGCTGCACACGTCCGGTGTGGTCCCAACCGACCCCGACGGCACCGTTCCCGGTGACCTGGAGTCGCAGGCGGCCACCGTGTGGCGCAACATCTCGGCCATGCTGACCGATGCCGACATGGAGCCCAGCCACATTGTCTCGGTCACGACCTATGTTCGAGCCGGTCAGGATCTTGCGGTGGTAATGGCGGCGAGAGACAACTTTCTGGCCGGGCACCTGGCGGCGTCGACTCTGGTCGTCGCCGAACTGGCTCGGCCCGAATGGCTGATGGAGGTCGCCGTGGTGGCGGCTTCCTGACATGCGGGTTCTACTCGTCAACGCCTACCCGTCGGAAAACCCCGATGCCGACACCAGCGAACTAGTTGCCAGCGTGCTCCGTCACGACGGCCACAGTGTCGAGGTCCTGGACGTTGGTGACCACAGCCGGTTTCTGTCGGCCGAGGAGCATGTTGCCTACGACACCGACACGCCGCTGGTTGCGGAGGACACTCGGCGCGATGCGCTGCTTGTTCAGAAGGCCGAGGCGTTGGTGTTCTGCTACCCGACCACGCTGTTTACCGTGCCAGCGGCCCTGAAGGGCTGGTTGGAGCGAGTGATGGTGCCGGGAATCGCCTTTGTATTCAACGACAAGAAGAAGGTCCGACCGGGCATGACCGGCGTGCGACGGCTGGTAGTTGTCACCACGTCGCCCCACAGCGACCGCCGCACCCGACAGGCCCGTGATCTTGGTCGGCGCACGGTGCTACGCACGCTCCGCCTTAACTGTCATCCGTTGTGTCGGCGTACGTTCGTCTCAATGGCCTCGGGGCTTCCCGTCAAGGCTCGGCAGCAAATTCTCAGCGACCAGCTGAGCGGCTGGTAGCTGTCGCTCCAACCGCTCGCCTCCCAGCGTCGACCACAAAGGTCTCTATGGCGGGCCGCTCGAGGCGGTCGACTCCATACAGCGAGACCCACTCAAACGCGGCCCCGGGGGCGCAAAGGGGCAGCACGGTTCGTTCCCAAAGCAGCTTGCCCGGTTCGCCCTGCAACAGGTTGATTCGTTTCGGCGAACCATGGGTGGTCACCACCACCAGCCGCTCGATGGATGCCATCGGTGACGTCGATGCTGGCTGCCCGGCATCAACCCACGGTCCGAGGAGGCGCTGGAGTTGATCCAGCAACATGGCCGGCATGGCCCCGAACCAGGTGGGAGCGACGATCACGAGCGTGGCGACATCGGCCAACGCCGAGGTCGTGAGACGGTCACCATGCCCGACTCGGAGCACGTCCGCCGTGATCTCCTGTCGTTCGAGGTGGTCGGTGACCGAGTCGAGTAGCGCCCTACTCAGACTGTCGTGTCGGGGGTGGGCCTGGACGACGAGTGTATGAGGGTGGTTGTGGGAGACAGTCACGAGAGCTGGGGGAGCACGTTCTCGGCCAGCCGGTGCAGCTGTTCTTCAACCTTGTCGTAGGGGTCGCCGAGCATGGCGGGGAACAGGGTGAGGTTCTCGACTCCACCGAGGAAGTCCCGGTACCAGGCCAGCTGTTCAGCGACCTCGTCTGCCGTGCCGACGAGCCAGACCTTGTTCTCGATGGACTCTTCGAGGGTGGGGATGAGCCCCGGAGGTGCCGGTTTGCCCCCTTCGCCCATGTACCCCCGGCTCCAGCCGTAGGGCCCGAGGAACTTCCAGAACTCATCGTGGCCGTTTCGCACCTGGGCCATGGCCTGCTCGTGGGTATCGGCAACACAGGTGTTGACCACCAGCATTCGTTTCTCGCCAGCCGCCAGTTCGTTGCCGTGGGTGGCGGCGAATAACTCGGCGAACTGATCCCAGTACTGCTTCATGAACTGGTGGTTCTTCAACCACATGACGCCGCCCCAGCCCTTGACCGGCACGGTGGCCAGAGTCGGAGGCGAGGTGATGGCCTGCCAAATCTCGTAGGGATAGAGAGGTCGGGGGAGCAACGAGAGCTCTTCGACGAAGCCACCCCGGTCGGGGATGCCGGGAACCGGATACTCGAAGATGTCTCCGTGGTACGAGAACGACTCGTTGTCGAGGGCTAGGCGAATGACGTCGAGTGCCTCGTCGAACTGCTTCCGATTGAACTCGTCGGCGTCGACCGCGTCGGGGTTGTCAAAACTGCCGATCTTGGTCCCGAGGTTCTCGGCCTCCCGAGGCACGGTGCCTCGCCCAACCCCCAGCACGCCACGGCCGCCCGACAGGTTGTGCAGCGTGGCAAAGTCCTCGGCCAGCTTGAGCGGGTGCCATTGGCCGACCACGTTGAACATGGTGCCGATGCGGATCTGCTCGGTGCGCTCTGCCAGCGCTACCCCGGTCATAAGGCCGTTGGGAACCACCTCGTACCCCTCGTATTGGAAGTGGTGCTCGGTCAGCCAGAACGAGTCGAAACCCAACTGGTCAGACACAACCCCCATATCGAGGATCCGTTCGGTGGCCCGCCAGACTTCCTTCGAGTCATAGCGACGATCGGTTGGTGCGGGGGCACCGGCCCCGGCGTCGTCCATCTCGACCCCGCCGAACAAGAAGATCCCGGTGCGCATGACCGAACTGTAGGGCCGGGTCCTCCGGTGCTCCTCACCAGAAGGTCAGCAACCGGGGTCAGTTTGTGAACAGTTGGTTTCGACCGGCGGCTGATCGGGTCGCGGAGTTTGGCCCTTGGGGGCGGGGAGCTAGGGTGCGAAAGGGAGCAGCAGCGAGTCGACAGTTGGGGAGCAACTGGTGAGTTCGGTCGTTTCGACAAGTGCCGGTTCGGTCACAGGCACTCTGTCGTTTCAGGGCATCGGGATGACGTTTCCTGACGGCACGGAGGCTCTCCGCGACGTCAGCTTCGACGTTGCCCCCGGCGAGTTCATCACCATTGTTGGTCCCTCTGGCTGTGGAAAGTCGACCCTGTTGAAGATTGCATCAGGGCTGCTCGATGCCACCTCGGGAGCGGTGCAGGTGAATCGGGAACGGCTCGGCTACGTCTTCCAGGACGCCACCCTGCTGCCGTGGCGCACCATTCGCCAGAACGTCGAACTCTTTGCCGAACTCAACGGTGTGGCCAAGGCCGATCGCAGCACGCTGGCGGCAGAAGCCATCGAACTGGTTGGCCTCCGAGGCTTTGAAGAGCACTATCCCAAGGCCCTTTCAGGCGGCATGCGGATGCGGGCCTCGCTGGCTCGCTCGCTCACCCTCGAACCCCCCGTGTTTCTCTTCGACGAACCGTTCGGCGCGGTCGACGAGATCACTCGCGAACATCTCAACGACGAAACCCAGCGGCTGTTCAAACGCAAGGGCTTCGCCGGTCTTTTCATTACCCACTCCATTTCCGAGGCCGTCTTCATGTCGACCAAGGTGTTGGTGATGTCCAACCGGCCCGGTCGCATCGTCGACTCGTTCGATATCCCCTTCGACTTTCCCCGCAAACCTGATCTTCGCTTCGACCCCGAATTCGCCCGGCTGTCGGGCGAGATCTCTCTCGCCCTGCGGGGGGCTCACTGATGACAGCCGTTGGCGACGATCGGATCACTACCGAGCCACTCGCCGGATCCGAGGGTGACATTCGGTCCGAACCAGCGCCCGTTCCGCGTCCCTCGGATCGAGGCCGGCGAGGATTCGAAGCCATCGGACCTCCAGTAATCCTGGGTGCCTTGATTTTGGGCGTCTGGTACTTCATCTCCTACGTGGTGCTGCGGGAAGATCGCCGGTTCCTGCTTCGTGCGCCACACGAGGTGGTCAACGAGGGCTTCCTCAACGGCGAGAACTTCGCCGAGCTTCTCGGCGGTCTCTGGTCGAGTACCAAGGTGGCCTTTGTCGGTCTGGTCATTGCCATCATCATCGGGCTGGTTTTGGCCACTCTCATGAGCCAAGCAAAGTTCATCGAGCGGGCCGTCTTCCCCTATGCCGTCACCTTGCAGGCCATCCCGGTGCTGGCCATCGTGCCGCTGATCGGATTCTGGTTCGGCTTCGGATTCACGGCTCGGGTCATCGTGTGCGTGATCATTTCCCTGTTCCCGATCATCGTGAACACGCTCTTCGGCCTTCAGTCGGTCGACAAAGGAATGCACGATCTCTTCACGCTGCATCACGCCAGTCGTTGGACCCGCCTCCGCAAACTTACCTTCCCCAACGCTCTGCCAGCAGTCTTCGCTGGTCTTCGGATTTCGGCCGGTCTGTCGGTCATTGGCGCCATCGTCGGCGACTTTTTCTTCGGCCAGGGCGAGAGTGGCATCGGCCAGCTCATCAGCAAGTACGCCGGTCGTCTTATGGGCGAGCAGCTGCTGGCCGCCATCATCTTGTCTTCGGCTCTCGGCGTCATCGTTTTTCAGTTCTTTGGTTGGCTTCAGAATCGTGTGATCGGCAAGTGGGCCGACAGCGGAAAGCCGACCTAAGAATCGCCGGTGACGGCAATCGTTCTACGTACAAACCAGGAAGAGGAATCAATGAAATCCAACAGATGGCTCCGGCTTATCGCTCTTGTCGCCGCCCTTGGTCTCGTGGCAGCAGCGTGCGGTGGTGACAGTGGTGACGACGCCGATAGTGGCGACGGCGGCAGCGAAGACGCCGAAAGCACCGATAGCGGCGGTGATGATGCCGACAGCGAAAGCGACGACGGCGAGGCCGCCGGTGGAGCATTGGCCGATGTGTGCCCCGCCAGGATCATCGTCCAGACCGACTGGTTTCCCGAGGCCGAGCACGGCGCTATGTACAACCTCATCGGCGATGACTACACCGTCGATACCGACACCAAAGTTGTCAGTGGCAGTCTGGTCGCTGGCGGCGAAGACACCGGCGTCGATATCGAGGTCCGTACCGGTGGCCCTGCTATTGGCTTCACCAGCCCGCCGGCTCAGCTCTACGCCGACGACTCCATCCACTTCGGGTATGTCTCGACCCATGAGGGCTTCCTCCTGCGGGACGACACACCGACCATCGCCGTGATGTCTCCGTTGGAGAAGAACCCGCAGATGATCAT
>CALHBU010000091.1 GCA_937930655.1 uncultured Acidimicrobiales bacterium
GGGAACGGGGTGGTGTGCCTGGTTCGACCACATCGAAGTCGACATCGATCTTGTTCTCCCAGCCGAACAACAGGAGATCCTTGACCAGGTCCTGACCTGACGGGACGGTGATGACCAGGCTCAAGTTCAGCCGGCCTCGGATGATGATTTGCTCGACATCCTGAAGACCAGCGTTGGCCGTAGCGAGGATGTCCATGAGGCCGGCCGTGATGCCGGGCCGGTCGGGCCCGGAGATTCTGACCAGGATGTTCTCGGCTTCAACGTCCACGGCTCCAAGGGTAGGTCCCCAATTGGGACCTAGTGGGGCCAAGACGGCAGTACCTTCGGGGGCATGATCAGCCTCTACGACACCGCTCGTCAGAAAGTGGTCCCGCTCGAACTGCGGGACCCCGGCAAGGTCTCGATCTATGTGTGTGGCCCCACGGTCTATGCCCCACCTCACATCGGGCATGGCCGCATGGCCTTGGTCTACGACATCCTCCGTCGCTACCTGCTGTGGAGCGGACTCGACGTCACGTTCGTGTCGAACATCACCGATATCGACGACAACATCCTGAAGCGGGCCGAAGAAGAAGGCCGCCCA
The DNA here is from genome assembly GCA_937930655.1 of uncultured Acidimicrobiales bacterium. GTDB lineage: Bacteria > Actinomycetota > Acidimicrobiia > Acidimicrobiales > SZUA-35 > JAHECQ01. The sequence continues at coordinate 584 of CALHBU010000091.1, forward strand.
TGGGACGAAATCACCGTCAAGTGTGAGGGGATCTGGTGGCAGGGAATGGAACGCATCAACGTGATGCGGCCCGACCTCACCCCTCACGCCACCGAGTACGTCGATGGCATGGTCGACCTCATCGGCCGACTCATCGACATCGACGCGGCCTACATCACCAGTGACGGCGTGTACCTCTCGGTGAGTGTTGTGCCCGACTACGGGCTCTTGCCCCACCAGTCGTTGGATGACCTGGTCGAAGGCGCCGGCGAGCGAGAGCTGGTCGGCATCGAAAAACGTCACCCGGCCGACTTTGTGCTCTGGAAACTGGCCAAGGAAGGCGAACCCTCATGGCCCTCGCCGTGGGGTGATGGCCGGCCCGGCTGGCACACCGAATGCGTGGTGATGAGTCTCGACCTCTTGGGCGAGGGCTTTGATCTTCACACCGGTGGCCTCGACCTGACCTTTCCTCACCACGAGAACGAACGGGCCCAGGCGGTGGCGCTTGGTCACAAGTTCGCCAATCATTGGATGCACAACGGGTTCGTCGAACTCGAAGGCGAGAAGATGTCCAAGTCGTTGGGCAACGTCAAAAACCTGCTGGATCTCACCGAGCAGTACGACCAGCGGGCCTACCGTCTGCTCGTTCTCCAAGCTCACTATCGGTCACCGATCGAGATCACCGACACCTCGATGACCCAGGCCGAGGCTTCACTTGATCGGCTGGACACCTTCGCCCGCCGCACCGCCTCTCTGGACGGTGTCAGTAGGCCTGACGACATCGACGCTTTCCGGCAGGCCATGGACGACGACCTCAACACCTCTGGCGCCGTCGATCTCATGTTCCGACTTGTTCGAGAGGCCAACACCGCCATAGATAGTGGTGACGAGCAGGCGGCGGCCGGCGCAGCCGCAACGGCGCGGGAGATGGCGGCAACTCTTGGCCTGGAGTTCGAGACTTCGTCGGATGACGTGCCGGCCGAGATCCAGGCGCTGGCTGATCAGCGGCAAGCAGCCCGGGCGGCCAAGGATTTCGCCAAGTCTGACGAACTACGTGACGAGCTTGCCGCAGCCGGTTGGACGGTCGAGGACTCAGCCGACGGCCCTGTGCTTCGACCGAACTAGCTGCTAGCCAGCGGCCAAGGGGGCTGTGACCGCATCAAGCACCCGAACGAGATCGTCAGGCGCCAACTCAATCTCGAGTCCGCGGCGGCCGCCGCTGACCCTGATGACGTCGAGGATTTCGACAGTTTCATCGACAAACGTGGGCAGACGTTTCCGTTGACCGAAGGGTGAGATGCCGCCAACGACATAGCCGGTGCTGCGTTCGGCGTGCTCGGGCTTGGCCATGCTGGCCTTTTTGGCGCCAGCTGCCTTGGCCAGTGCTTTGAGGTCAAGCGTTCCCGTTACCGGGACAAGGGCGACGACCAGGGCGGGCCGATCGAAGGAACCGCCGATGAGCTCGGCCAGAAGCGTTTTGAAGACGGTGTCGGCCTCGATGCCCAGGGCCTCTGCTGCCTCGTCGCCGTAGCTGGCGGCGGAGGAATCGTGCTCATACGAAAGGGTGCGGTGCGGCACATCGAGTTGCACCAATTGGTCGACGGCCGGGGTCACCTGACTATGATGGCCGCTGCAAGGAAAGAACCCATATACGCCGGGGAGCTCGAGTCAGTCGGGCTGAGAGGGCAGTCACGCCAAGGTGGTCACACCACCAAGAGCAGCGCTGTCGACCCGAGAACCTGCTCTGGATAATTCCAGCGAAGGAAGGCATCACATGCGCTTCACCCCAACTACTCCCGTTCGTTCGATCGCCCGCCTCTTGGCGTCGCTGCTTGCGTTGGCCCTCGCCGCAGCCGCATGCGGCTCCGGCGATGCCGAGACAGCGACCGAGAGTACAGAGAGCACCGAATCCTCAGAAACCACCGAAAGCACCGAAGGTGCTGAGAACGCGGAGAGCGATTCCGAAAGTGAGGTCGATGAAGCGGGTGGCGCTGTCACCCTCAGACTCATCACCTACGACTCGTTCGTGGTGGCTGAAGACATCTTCGACTCCTTTACCGCCGAGACGGGTGTCGAGGTGGAGGTACTGTCGGCTGGCGACGCCGGCGAAGTTGTTTCACGTGCTGTTCTGACCGCCGGCGACCCCGAGGGCGACGTGCTCTTTGGTATCGACACCAGCTTCCTTCAGCGAGGGTTGGACGCCGACATCTTCGTGCCCCACGTGTCGACCAATCTCCCGTCGGTTCCTGACGAGCTTCTCTACGACCCCGAGAGTCGTGTCACGCCGATGCAGTACGGCGACGTCTGCGTCAACTACTGGACAGACGCCCTGCCCGGCGAACCTCCCGTCAGCCTCGAGGACCTCCGAGACCCGGTAAATGCCGGCAGTTTCGTTACCGAGAACCCCGAGACCTCCTCACCCGGCTTCGCCTTCCTCCTGGCCACCATCGCTACCTATGGCGATGAGTGGGAGGACTACTGGCAGGATCTCGCCGATGGAGGAGTCACAATCTCCGCTGGCTGGAGCGAGGCCTACTACGAGGAGTTCACGGCGGGCGGTGGCGAGAATTCCATCGTCACCAGCTACGCCACCAGCCCGGTGGCCGAAGTTCTGTTCGCCGACCCGCCGGTCGATGCCGCCCCCACTGGCGTGCTGATCGACAGCTGCTTTCGCTCGGTGGAGTTCGCCGGGATCCTCGCCGGAACCGAGTACCCCGACGAGGCCGGTCTTCTCATCGACTTCATGCTCTCGGAAACCTTCCAAGCTGACATCCCTCTCAACATGTTCGTGGCACCGGCCAACGGCGATGTCGAGCTACCCCCGGAGTTCATCGAACATGGCGTGGTCGTTGATGACCCGCTGGAGCTGACTCCCGAAGAAATCGAGGTCAACCGGGCGGCCTGGACTGAGCGCTGGACCGAGATCGTTCTCGGGTGACATCGGCCCCCGCCGCCCCGCGTCGGTCGACCACGGCCGGCGGTCTTGTCTCGTTGGTTTTCATTTTGGTGATGGTGGTCTGGCCACTCGTCGCCGTCTTCCAGCGCAGTCTCGTCAACGTCGGTCCAGACCGGGTGCTCTCGATTCTGGGTCGAGACTCCGTGCGTCAGGTTCTGCTGTTCACCACCGGCCAGGCCGTGGCCTCGGTGATTCTCACGCTGCTGGTTGGCCTACCCATTGCCCATGCACTGGCCCGCTACAACTTCCGTGGTCGCTCGGCGGTACGGGCACTGGCCGTTGTGCCGTTTGTGTTGCCGACGGTCGTGGTGGCCACCGCCTTCAGCGCCCTCTTTCGTCGGGTTGGTGTGGATCTCGACGACACGCTGACTGCCATCCTGGCCGCCCATGTGTTCTTCAACGTGGCAGTCGTCATCCGAATCGTCGGGGGCTTCTGGGCTCGGCTCGATGGTCGGCAGGTTGCAGCCGCCCGGGTGCTCGGGGCATCACCGTGGCGAGCGTTCCGTGAGGTCACCTTGCGTCAACTGTTGCCGGTGACCGTCGGTGCATCGTTGCTCATCTTCCTCTTTTCCTTCACCAGCTACGGCGTGATTCTGATCCTGGGCGGGGCAGACACGTCCACCATCGAGACCGAGATCCGTCGGTACGCCATCTTTCGTCAGGAGTTTGATGTAGCTGCGGTGCTTGCCATGGTTCAGATCGTCGTGGTCTCGCTCCTGGCGTGGGCCAGTTCGGTCTTTCAGCGGCGGTTTGGGGCTGCCACCTCGATCCGGCGCCCGGTAGCCGGCGTGCCTCTACGAGGCTTTCGCCGACGGCTTCACCTCGGCCTGGTACTGGCCCTCGTGCTTCTGGTGGTGGGATCGCCGCTGTTGGCGCTGGTCGAGCAGTCGCTTCGAGTTGGCACCAGTGGACGGGGCCCGACCGGCGTCTCCCAGGCCAGCTATGGCTTCGGCAACTACATGGCCCTGACCGATCGGGCCCCGGTGCTTCCTGTGAGCCCGGCCGAAGCGCTTCTGACCAGCGTCGGCTTCGCCTTGCTCGCTGCGCTGCTGGCTTCGGTGATTGGCCTCTTGGCCGGTCGAGCCGCAGTGCGAGGGGGACGTCTGGGTCGACTGCTGGAGTTCGTTGCCCTCATTCCGCTTGGAGTTTCTGCGGTGACTCTGGGTTTCGGCTATCTCCTGGGCTTCACCGTGTTCGATCTACGTCGATCGATCTGGTTGATCCCGGTAGCCCACGCCGTGATCGGTTTACCGTTCGTGCTCGCCGCAGTCGTACCCGCTCTCCGGTCGGTCGACGATCGTCTTCGTCAGGTTGCGGCCACCCTTGGTGCTTCGCCAAAAGCAGTGCGACGGATAGTCGAATGGCCGCTGATCCGGCAGGCACTGGTGTCGGGCGCGGGCTTCGCCGCCGCAGTGAGCATCGGAGAGTTCGGCGCAACGTCTTTTCTGGCTAGGAGCGATACCGCCTTTACTGCTCCGCTGGCCGTCTTTCGGCTCTTGTCTCGACCCGGTGCCGTCCTCCGTGGGCAGGCTTTGGCCTTGTCGGTGATCATCGGTCTGCTGGTTGCGGTGCTCGCCGCGGTACTGGAGCGACGGAGAGGTGACTCGGTGACCCTCCTGTGACGCTTTCTGTTGGCTTTGACGAGGTGTGAGACCCTGTTGCCGTGAGCTTCCTGACGCTTGAGCAGGTGACGGTGCGATACGAATCCGATCCGGTTGTTGTCGCCCTCGATGATGTCTCAATCGAGGTAGAAGCCGGTGAAGTTGTTGCAGTTGTCGGGCCGAGCGGGTGTGGCAAGAGCACGATGTTGCGAGCGGTCGCGGGGCTCGAACCGGTAGGCAGTGGCCGGATCTTGCTTGATGGGCAGGATCTTGCTGGAGTCCCGACCCACCATCGGGACCTCGGCTTGATGTTCCAGGACCACGTCCTCTTTCCCCACCTGAGCGTCGCCGACAACATCGGCTTTGGTTTGAGGATGAAGAACCAGGCCACCTCTGAGCAATCCGCCCGGGTACTGGAGCTCCTGGACCTGGTAGGTCTGAGCGGTTTCGCCGATCGAACCGTCGATCAGCTGTCCGGTGGTGAAGCGCAGCGGGTCGCCTTGGCTCGGGCTGTGGCCCCATCGCCTCGCCTGCTGATGCTAGATGAGCCGCTGGGTTCGCTCGACCGGTTGTTGCGGGAGCAACTCACTGGCGATCTGCGTCGATTGATCGATCAGCTCGGAGTGACCGCTCTTCACGTTACCCATGATCAGGTTGAGGCCTTTGCCCTGGCTGATCGGGTGGTGGTGATGTGCGATGGTCGAGTGGCTCAGGTCGGTTCGCCTTCCGAACTTTGGCATCAGCCAGCATCGGTCTTCGTTGCGGAATTTCTCGGTCACCCCAACCTTTGGGTGCGGGGCGACGACACACTTCTGGTACCGGTCGACGCTGTACACCTCGACCACAGCGGGTCTCGCTCGGCGGTGGTCGACCTTGTCGAGTTTCGTGAGGGTCGGTTCCGGGTATCAGCGCGGTCAGACGACGACCATCCTGGTGACACGGTGGTGTTTGAAACCGACGCAGCCTGCGTGGTCGGGCAGAACATTCGGTTCGGTTTTGATGCCCAACAGACTCAGACGTTGGGCCGAACAGTGCGGCAGCCCAAAATGTCATAGGCCTGTGAGAGACTGGCGGCATGGCCTTCGGTCAATCTTCAGGTTCACCAGCGACAGGGAAACAGCTCAGCGAACTGCTCGAGTTGCTCGAAGCTGCCGGGCATAGCGACTTTCGCGATGCCCGCGGTCCGATGGGGTTCACCCAACGTCAAGCCGGTGGCAAGTTCAGCCGGGACGAGGCCGATGCGTTCATCGAGCAACTTCAGTCAGAGCTTTACGGCGATGGCCCTCCAGCTGGGTCCAAACCACCGGCCGCCACTCGGGCCACGCAACCGCAGTCCAAGATTGCCCCGCGGCAGGAAGCGAAGGGCGAGTCGTCCCGCCGCCCTTCGCCAAAGAAGAGCGCTGTGTCGCCGAAAGTCAGCACGAAAGCCGACGCCAGGCTGAAGGACTTCTCGAACGAAGATCTCGCGGCTGAGCTCCAACACCGAGGATGGGTCGTGCTGGAGCCGTAGCCGGGTGCGCCATCGAGAATCGGTGGCACACTCACTGGCAATGAGACTTCTCGTCCGAAACCTCGACCGATCGACGACCGAGGCCGATCTGCGGGCCGTGTTCGAGGCTTACGGACGAGTCCAGTCATGCACCATCGTGCTCGATCGGGACACTGGCGGCTCAAAGGGATTCGCCTTCGTCGAAATGCCGAAGCCGGGCGAGGCCAAGGCTGCTGTTCGGAATTCAAACGGCATGGAACTCGACGGTGCGCGAATACGGGTCAAGAACGCCCAAACCAAATCGGCACA
>CALHBU010000092.1 GCA_937930655.1 uncultured Acidimicrobiales bacterium
GCCGATCTCATCGCCCAGGCCGAAGGCCGGCCGGTTCTGGTTGGTTGCACAGGAGCGTTCGTGGGCTTGCCGGAACGCCCGGAGGTTCTGCTGCCCTCCAAGGTCCTGAGCGGTCTGATAGACGCAACCCTGCCGCTCGGGTGTCGTCTCGGCGTCTTGGTTCCGGTCCCCGAGCAGGTCGATTTGTTCACCGAGATCAGAGGAGGTCCCAACCGTCCGGTCACGGTGTCAGTGGTGCGGCCTGGTCAAGATCCCACCAAGGCCGCGACTGAGCTGCGAGACGCCGGGGTCGAACTCGTCGTCCTCGATTGCTTTGGCTACGACCGTCAGTTGCTGGCCACCGTTCGGGAGATCACCGGCGTGCCGGTGTTGTCGGCGGTGCGGGTAACGGCCCGATTGGCCCAGGAGTTGCTGGGTTGAGCCGAGAACTTACTGCGGCTGATGTGGACGACCTGGCCGTCGGGGCGTGGATCATCGGTACCGGTGGTGGCGGCAATCCTCATCTCAATCACCTCAACGTGCAGCAGATGGCGGCTGCTGGTCAGACCTTCGACCTGATCGACCCCGAGGAGCTGGCAGATGATGCCCAGGTAGCGGTGGTGTCGACCATGGGCGCGCCGGTGGTCATGCAGGAACGGTTGCAGGACAGCCGCGATGTTGCCAGGGCGGTGGAGATCATGGCCGAGTACATCGGTCGCCCCTTCGACGCCGTCATGGCCACCGAGATAGGTGGCTCCAACGCCTTCCAGCCGCTGATGGCGGCTGCCCACCTCGATATCCCGGTCGTCGACTCCGACGCCATGGGTCGGGCCTACCCCGAAGCTCAGATGACCAGCTTCGCCATCGCCGGCCTCCAGCCTTGGCCTCTTGCCTTGGTCGACCCTCGTGGCGTGGAGGCGGTGCTGAGTCATGTGCCGACATGGAAGTGGATGGAGCGAGCTAGTCGAGCCCTCACCATCGAGACCGGCTCTATGGCCGCCACCTGTAAGGCTCCACGGACCGGGGCCGAGGTCAAGGCCTACGGCGTATCGAACTCCATGAGCTTCGCCATCGAGGTGGGGGCGGCGGTTCGTCACGCCAGGGCCGAGCACCAGGACCCTGTCGAGGCTACGTGTGCAGCTGTGGACGGGCGTCTGCTGTTTACCGGCAAGATCGTCGACGTCGAACGGCGAGCCACCGATGGCTTCCTTCGAGGAATGGCGGTGCTCGATGGTCTCGACCGATGGGCTGGTAAACGGGTCGAACTCGACTTTCAGAACGAATGGTTGATGGCCCGAGTGGATGGCCAAGTCGTCGCAACCGTGCCTCACCTCATCTGCTTGCTCGACTCGGTGTCGGGGGAAGCGATCGGCACCGAGACGGCGCGCTACGGCCAGCGGGTCTCGCTGATTGCCATGCGAGCACCCGAGCTGTTCAGCAGCGAGGAGGGCCTTCGTTTTGTAGGCCCCCGGGCCATGGGTTACGACCTCGACCCGGTCGACCCCCTCGCTGATCGGACCTCAGCATGAGGCGGATCGGCATCGATGTAGGCGGTACGAACACCGATGCCGCCCTGGTCGATGGGCGAGACGTCGTGGCCGCCGTCAAGGCCCCGACGTCCGACGACGTTCTGTCCGGTATCGCCGCCGCACTGGCTGGCGTACCCCACGACAATGTCGACTCCGTCATCATCGGCACCACCCACTTCACCAACGCGGTCGTCCAGCGTCGTGGGCTCAACCGGGTCGGTTTCCTCCGTATCGCCCTGCCCACCGGTGCGTCGTTGCCGCCGCTCGTTGGATGGCCAGCCGATCTGGCCGAGACCATCGCTGGCGAAACGGTGATGGTTCGTGGCGGCATCGAGTTCGATGGTCGGGTCTTCGAGGAGCTCGACGAGGCGGCCGTCGTCGAGGCAGCCAAGCGGTTCGCCGACGCCGGCCTGAGCTCGGTGGTCGTCGCTGGCTCGTTCTCGCCGGTGGACAGTCGTCAAGAAGAACGAGCGGCCGAACTGTTGGCCGAGCACCTACCCGGTGTTCGGGTGACCCAGTCGCACCGACTCGGTCGGTTAGGGCTGCTCGAACGAGAAAACGCGGCCGGCCTAAACGCCTGCCTCACCGATCTGGCCGAGGTGACGATCGCGGCGTTTGCCGCCGCCCTCGGCGACGCCGGTTTTGGGCCCGAGACTCGACTCTTCCTCACCCAAAACGATGGCACCGTCATGACGGTCGACCAGGCCCGTCGTTACCCGGTGCTGACGTTCGCGTCGGGGCCTACCAATTCGATGCGAGGTGCGGCGCTCCTGGGCGGGGTCGAGGACGGACTGGTTGTCGATGTCGGCGGAACCACCGCCGACTTCGGCGCTCTGGTTGCCGGCTATCCACGGCAAGCCAACGCCGCGGTCGAGATTGGGGGTGTGCGAACCTTGTTCCAGCTGCCCGATCTGCTCTCGATCGGGGTGGGTGGCGGAAGCCGGGTCCATGCCGGAGATCCGTTGCGCCTTGGTCCCGACAGCGTCGGCCAACGCTTGCTCACGGACTCGCTCGTTTTCGGTGGGTCGACGGCCACCCTTACCGACGCTGCAATCGTGGCCGGACGGCTCGAGATCGAGGGGAACGGCAGTCCCGAGTTGGCACCCGATCTGGCGACCGCGGTTGTGGCTCTCGCCGGGGAACTCATTGCCGATAGCGCCGACCGGATGAAACTGACCGCCGATGATGTGCCACTGGTGGCCGTTGGGGGAGGAGCGTTCGCCGTCCCCGACCAGTTGCCGGGAATCGGTGACGTGGTCAGGCCAGAGTATGGCTCGACGGCCAACGCCGTCGGCGCCGCGCTGGCTGAGGTAAGCGGTGAAGTCGACCAGGTGTTCCGCGATCTCGGGCGTGATGCGGCTCTGGCCGCAGCGGTCGAACTGGCGACCGATCGGGCAGTCGAGGCCGGTGCCGACCGAGACTCGGTAGCCGCCATCGAGATCGAAGATCTACCGTTGGCCTACCTGCCAGGCGATGCGCTCCGGGTCCGAGTGCGGGTGGTCGGTGCATTGGAGGACAGGCGATGAAAATCGGTGAACTCGGCCAACGAACCGAGGTGAACACCAAGACCATTCGGTACTACGAGTCGATTGGGTTGCTCGATGAGCCGGCCAGGACAGAGTCGGGCTATCGGAACTACGACGACGAAGCAGTCGAGCGCTTGCAGTTCATCCGCGATGCCCAGGCCACCGGGCTCACTTTGTCTGAAGTGGCTTCGGTTCTCGAGCTGAAGGGTGCTGGCGAGACCTCGTGCGCTCACACATCGTCGCTGCTGCAGCGGCACCTGGTGGACCTCGATGAACAGATCGAACGTCTTCAAAAGGCCCGATCGGTGCTGGCCGATTTGGCTGACCGGGCACTGTCGCTCGATCCAGCGGCGTGCACCGACCCCAACCGCTGCCAGGTGATCGATGGCACATCGGTGGGCGAAACCTCTTGACCTTCCAGTCAACTGGAAGGTCTATCCTGAAGGGGTGACCACTCGTTCCGACATCGCCATCGATGGCATGACGTGCGCCGGGTGTGCCAGCGGTATCCAGGATGCCCTTGCCGCGTTGGACGGCGTCTCGGAGGCCAACGTTAACTTTGCCACCGGTCGGGCCACCGTCAGCTCGGCTCTCGATATCGAAGTTCTTGCCGCCACGATCGAAGGCTTGGGCTACGGCGTCATCGATGAGAGCGCCGAGCATGATGCGGTTGCCCAAGCCGAGCTTCGACGGGAAGACGATCTCCGTCTTCGCTTCGTTGCCGCCGCCGTACTGACCATCCCGACCATGGCCCTGTCGATGGTCTCGGCGTTTCAGTTCGCCGGTTGGGAATGGGTAGTGGCCGGCCTGGCCACCCCCGTGGTGTTCTGGGCCGGGTGGAACTTCCACGACACTGCGGCTCGAGGCCTAAGACATCGCTCGACTTCCATGAGCACCTTGGTTTCGCTCGGCTCGCTTTCGGCGTGGACTTGGTCGGCCGTGGTTCTGGGTTCGAAGACCTTCGGCCAGTCGGCGCTCAGCGAACATCTCTATTTCGAGACCGGCGCTGTCATCGTCACACTCATCCTTCTCGGCAAGTGGTTCGAGAGCCGGGCCAAGCGACGGTCGGGTGATGCCATTCGTGCTCTGGCTCAGCTGGGTGCTCAGACCGCCCGATTGGAAGACGGCACCGAAGTGGCGCTTGATGACCTGGCGGTCGGCATGCGGTTCGTGGTCGGCCCCGGCGAGAAGATCGCCACCGATGGAGTGGTGGTCGATGGTCAGTCGGCCGTAGACACCTCGCTGGTCACCGGCGAACCGGTTCCTGTCGACGTTGGGGTTGGGGATGAGGTGGTGGGGGCGACCCTCAACACCACCGGCTCGATGGTGGTCGAAGCACGCAGGGTCGGTGCCGACACCGCCCTGTCCCAAATCATTCGTTTGGTCGAGCAGGCGCAGGGCGGGCGGGCCGAAGTCCAGCGGCTAGCCGATCGGGTGTCGTCGGTCTTCGTGCCGGTAGCCATCGTGGCGGCCGCTGTCACGCTCGGCGGCTGGTTCCTCGCTGGCTACGAC
>CALHBU010000093.1 GCA_937930655.1 uncultured Acidimicrobiales bacterium
GGTGTCGCCCCGGCCGACCTCGCCGGTGTTCATAGCCGCACCGAGTCCGGCCATCACGCCACATCCGAGCAGGCCGGCCACCTCCGGCTTGGCCGCCGGGTCGACCTTGGTGCATTGGCCGGCGGCCACCAGTGTCTTGTCGCAGAAGGCGCCGATACCGAGCGCCGGTGACAGCTCGGTGCCGTCGGTAAGGGTCATCTTCTGGGTGGCGTTGTGGGTGGCAAAGCAGTACTGCGGCTTGCCCTTCTGGCACGAGCGGCACTGTCCACAAACGGCCCGCCAGTTGAGGATGACGTAGTCGCCGGGAGCTACCTCGGTGACACCTTCGCCCACCGACTCGACGATGCCGGCCGCTTCATGCCCGAGTAGAAACGGGAACTCGTCGTTGATGCCGCCTTCCCGGTAGTGGAGGTCGGTGTGGCAGACACCGCATGCCTGGATGGCGACGACGGCTTCCCCCGCGATTGGATCGGGGATCACGATGGTCTCAACGGTGACCGGCTCGCCCTTGGCTTTGGCGATCACTCCGCGTACTTCCTGTGGCATATTCACTTGCTCCTCGTAGATCCGGACTGCCCGCAGACTAGTGGTGGTCGGCCTCGGCCTGGCGAGCTGTGATCTGCTGGGTCCCGTCGACCGGTCGTCTGCCGAGGTCCATGTGGATCACCAGGAACTGCAGTGCGTTCCCCAAGCCAAGAGCCAGCGCTGCCCCTGTTGCTCCGAAGGACCGGCCCAGGGGGATGATGGCTGCCATGGTCGAAAGCACGGCCGCCGCGTTGGCCAGCATGATTGTGCGCCGCCGTTCTAGAGACACAAGTACCGATGTCTCGATCATCGAGGCGTAGAGGAGTCCGGCACCGACCAGCAAGACAGCCCCTGTGGCCGGATTCGGCGCGACATCGGAGGTAAAGACGGCTTCAATGATTGGAGGGGCCAGGAAGTAACCAACCAAGGCCATCGAGGGCAGGAAGACGGCCAACGCCAGTTCCACCCCCCGGCGAATCTTGGTAACGAGGGCATCGGAAGAACCACGCACGGCAGCGTCCGCCAAATGAGGAGCGAGGGCGATGCGTGCTCCTGCGATGAGAATGGAGCCGGCGTGAACGAAGAAGCCGATGGTGGCGATTCGTGCGAGCGCGGTCGGCCCAACCACGACGTCGGTGGCGATCCGTCCCAGATTCGGCTGCGCAATTCCAAGCATGTTGGAGGCACCAAGGCCGAGGTCATCGCCGAGGGTGTTCTCGGGGTCTGGTCGTTCCGTCTTGCTCCGTCGATCGTCCCCCACGGCAGTCGTGGCGGCTGCTACGGCTATCAAACTCCAGCAGATCGCCATGGCGGTGGTACCCCACCAAAGCGGCCGCTCGAGGAGGTACGCGCCCGCGATGGCTGCCAGAGATGTGGCGCCGAGCACAGTGTCGATCTGGCTGGCGGCGAAGAACTTTGCTGATCGGGCCTGACGGCCCTGGAAAGCGATGACATGGATCTGCGCAAGGTTGGCGACGAGCACTGAGATCCCGACTAACCGGCCATGCGCCGAACCGAGCGCCATCCAACCAATCGACAGAACCACGAGGGCTGCCGCGGACACCAGAAGCAAACGCTTTACCCGTACCAGGTATCGGGTCGGCGTCGGCTCAGTCGAGAACTGTTCCTGCAGTCGGAGGCCGCAAAGGAACGCCGCCGGGGTTGCCACCGCCTGCGCCAGAAGGAAGTCGGCGGTGTCCTGCACGCCTCCGGCCCGAGTGATGATGGCGAAGGCCACCGCGTTGAACAGGGCATAGAGCATGGGCCCAGATGACGCAGCCAATGGCGCCAACCCCATCCGCCGACGGGCGGCACCGGACTGAAGATTCTCGTGGTCAGTTGGCACTGATTGGCGCTCAGTCGTTCGATCGAAAGTTTCGGCCTCGGAAGTCATCGTGTCATCCCGCCTTCAGGACAGCAACGTTCCCCCGGAGGCTTCGCTAGGCAAGCGCAAGGTGCCTTGTCGATGAGGTTAGGCCGCGGCTGTAGAGGTCGAGCGTCGACTTCACCACGGCATCAACACCGAAGCTGGCCTCGGCCTTGACCCGGGCAGCCGTAGACATCTGCTCCACCAGAGATGGGCTCTCGAAGAGTTTGATGAGAGCATCGGCGACCTCGCGGGCCGATCGAGGATTGACGAGGAAGCCCGTTGTCGGGTCATCGATTGCCCGACGGGCGCCAGGAATATCGCCGCCGATCGTCGGTCGACCGCACGCCGCGGCCTCGAGCATCACCTTAGGAACACCCTCGCGGTACCAGGAGGGAAGGACGAGCGCAGTCGCCGAGCCAAGGAGCGCTGGCATGTCATCGACGACTCCCGCCCACTCGACCACTCCTGAGTCGACCCAGTCATCCAATTGCTGGCGTCCAATGCTGCCACTGTTGGCGTCTACCGGATCGCCGGCGAGGATGAACCGAGCGCGAGGGAACTCCTGTCGAACTAGTTCGGCTGCTTCCACAAAGGTGCCAACACCCTTGGACCAGATCAGCCGTGAAGCGAAGACCGCCGTCGGGGTATCTGGCAAAGGTCTCGGTTGGAACCGGTTCAGGTCGACGCCGCTCCCCATAGTGAGAGTGAGCTGATCGCCTCGGACCAGGTGACGTTTCCGGTAGACGGCGATGTCGTCTTCGTTCTGGAAAACCCAGTAGACACCTTTCCGGTTCATTAACGGTGTCAGTCCCAGACAGCCGAGATCTCGGGCCAGCCCGATTGCACCCTGGCGGTCAAAAATCGACCCGGCACCGCTGACTGCGTTCACTAAGAGCTCTGGTCTGGCCTGCTGAGCGCAGATGGTGCCGTAGAGAACAGGCTTGATGCTCACGTTGTGTTGTATGTCGGGCCGCAAGGAACGAAGAGAGCTGGCAATGCCGCTAACGGTTCGGAGCTCCTTTTTGGCGTCGGTACCGGTCCGGCTCAGGTCGACGGGAACAGCGCGAACCCCCAGCGCCTCGATTTCGTGCAATCGACCGGTGTCGCCTGCCATCAGCGTTACTTCGGCCCCGGCCTCGATGCAGCCCGCAGCTATCTCCTTGCGATGGGAAAGGAACGACCAGTCGACGTTGGCAAAGAACAGAACGTGCTTGCCGGCCAGACTCACGCTGGTGAGTTCCCACTGGCGCTACGAGCTCCGTCCTGAACTTCGCGGTTCTGCCTTTCGGTACGGAGATCGATAATTGTTTCGGTCGCCGAGTACTCCCGGTACCAGGCCGCGAACTGGGCGAGGCCATCCTCGATGCCGACCGTTGGCTGGAAGCCAATGGCCTCCACGAGGTCGGAAACGTCGGCGTGGGTGTTCAACATGTCTCCGTTCTGAGGAGGGAGCTGATGCCTGATCGCTTCGCGATTCAGATGCTTCTCAAGCAACGAGATGATGTGATTCACCGTCGCTTGTTCACCCCGACCGATGTTCAGTACCTGCCAAGGAGCCGAGCTTGTGCCGCTGGCGTTGGTGTCAGGCCACCCGTCGTTGCCGGTCGCCGGTTGGTCGCACAAATCGGCGATGGCCTGGACCACATCGTCGACGAAGGTGAAGTCTCGCAGTTGTTCGCCGTCGCCGTAGACATCGATCGGTTTGCCGTTGGTAATGGCGTCGGCGAACTTGTAGTAGGCCATATCGGGTCGGCCCCAGGGCCCGTACACGGTGAAGAACCGAAGCCCGGTGGTCGGGAGGCCATACAGGTGGCTGTAGCTGTGGGCCAACAACTCGTTGGCTCGTTTGGTCGCCGCGTACAGGTTGATTGGGTGATCGGCCGGGTCTCCTGTCGAGAACGGGACTTTGGAGTTGGCGCCGTACACCGAACTCGACGACGCATAAATGACCTGGCCTACCCCCAATCGGTGAGCCGCATCCAGAACATTGCCAAAACCAACCAGATTGTCAGCGATGTAGGCACCCGGATTCTGGAGGCTGTTTCGCACCCCGACCTGGGCGGCCAGATTCACGATGATGTCGGGACGATTCTTGTCCACGATCTCATTGATCTGTTCAGCGTTGGTCAGATCGGCTTCGGTGAAGCTGAACATGGGCTCGACTTCGAGGGTCGCCAGCCGAGCATGCTTGAGGTTGACGTCGTAATAGTCGTTCAAGTTGTCGAGACCGATAACGCGATTCCCTTCTTTCGCCAACCGATGACTCAGGTGAGAGCCGATGAAACCGGCCGCACCGGTCACACACACCCTTCGTGGCGCAGAAAACTCTGCCGCCCCGCCTCGTCTAAAACTCGCCCGCTCCACTGGTCGTCCCACCACGAAAGTCCCTCGCTCATCCATGTACTAGTCACGCCTTGCTACATAAAGTAGTGATACGCCACTTAGAGTGATTGAGCAAAATGGACAGTAGCTGTCTGGATCCGCCGCCGTCCGAAGCCGCAACTGTCCGATTCCGTGGTTACTGGCTGGTCACGCGAACCTCTATGTCCCGATCGCAGCTGCGATCAAGAAAAGTGTTGATCACCAGCGCGCCCCACTCTCGTACGATAAGGCGGCGGGTCTTGGCCGTTGGCGCCGAAACCCGAAACACCGTTCCGTCAAAGCAACGGTCGAGCCACGACGACGCCCGATGAAGGTGGAAGTCACCAGTAACCGCTATGAGCTCCTCCCAGCCCCGCTCGGCCGCGATCTGGGCGAAGGCTGCCCCTTCGGCCTTGGTCTCGGCGGGCACCACGCTGATACAGATCAGCTCGAACTGATCGGTCCCGGTGTCACAGAGTTCGAAGAGGGCATCAGCACCAGGGTCCCAACGGGTCGTGGACTCGTTGGCGACGATGGTGTCGACTACCCCAGCGTCGACCAGAGCAAGCGCCGCGTCGAGCCTTTCGCCGCGGCCGCCGGCGAACACCACGGCTGCATCTGCACTCTCAGGGGCATCAGTCGATGGAGAGATGAATAGGCGATAGGTGATGGCAGCAACAAGGAGGGCGATGACCAAGAGGACGGCAACCAGTCGTCGGAGCCAACCTGACCAACGAGTCCCAACGCCAGGCTTCTGGTCGGTCTCGTCATCGGGTCTCAGCATGACCGCTCAAGAAAGGTCGTCTGGCCAACAGCCAGCCATTCCCGGGCGATACTCCAAACATGTAGCCCGGCATCGGCAGGAGACCTCAACACCTGCCCATCGAAACATCGACCCATCCACAACGCCGCTCGTCGTGAGTGGAAGTCAGTAGTGACCACGACAACTGAGTTCCAACCCTGCTCATGGGCGATGTCAGCGAAGTTCTCGGCCTCACCCCGCGTGTTGTCAGGGAGCGCAACGATGCAGATCAACGTGTAGTCGCTCGGCGTGGTGTCGCAGAGATCCCAGGTCTCATCGGCGGCCGTTGGATGCCAGTGCTTGATCGCCTCGTTTACAACGAGGACATTGGCAACGTCCTGCTCGATCAGTGCGAGGCCCTCATCAAGACGCTCGCCCGCACCGCCGGCAAAGACCAGTACCGCATCTGCCCCGGCCGGCTCGTCGTCCGCAGGGAGCACAAACCATCGAATGGTGAGAAGCCCCCACACCAGGACAGCGGCAGCCAGCAACCATGTTGCACGCCTGAGGAAATCACCCATTTCTTGTGGACCTCCTGTCGCTCTAGTCTTTGGTTTCGGTCTGAGCCAGGCGGGAGCAGACCGGAAAGTCGAGGGCTCTGTTCATGTGCGGGATAGCGGGACTGGTGGCGACCAGGACCCGATCGGTGGACGATGTCAAGCGTACCGTTGCCCTTGCGGTCGATGAGCTGCACCATCGTGGACCGGATGGTCGCGGCGTCTGGGCCGAAGCCGACCTACCCGTCGCTCTCGGTCATACTCGGCTGGCCGTTGTTGATCTAAGCGAAGCAGGATCGCAGCCGATGGCGTCGGCAACAGGCCGCTACGTGATCACCTACAACGGCGAGATCTATAACGCTCCAGAGATTGCCAGCGGGCTCGTCGACTTTCGGCCTCGGGGCCACTCCGACACCGAGGTGCTCCTGGCGGCCATCGAAGCATGGGGACTGGACAAGGCCATTGAAGCCGCCAACGGGATGTTCGCAATGGCGGTCTGGGACCGCCAGAACCAAGAGCTCACGCTGGTTCGAGATCGCTTTGGCCAGAAGCCGTTGTTCTTCGGGGTAGTTGGCGATCGGTTGGTATTCGCCAGTGAGCTGCAGGCCATCGAGGCCATGGCCGGTCCTGACCTCGACCTCGACCTCGATTCCATCGCCGGCTTTCTCGGAGACGGAACCATCAGCGATTGCCGCTCGATGTACCGGCAGATCAAGAAAGTGCCCCCCGGTCATAGCGTTCGGACGACGTCGGACCTCACCGGATTCGAAGCGCCTGAGCAGTATTGGTCGGCCCGCGACATTGCCGAATGCTCGGCTGTCTCTGTCGGCAAAGATGACGCGGCGGACGTCGTTGAAGAGGCTTTGCTCGACGCAGTGGCGATCCGGCTTCGCAGCGACGTTCCTGTTGGCGTGTTCCTGAGCGGTGGCGTGGACTCGACGGTCATTGCGGCGCTGGCTCAGAAAGCACGCGCCGATCAGATCCGGACCTTCACCGTCAAGACAGTCGACGATCACGCTCTCGACGAATCCCCGTACGCGGCCAAGGCAGCCGAACATCTTGGCACCGAACACATCGAGCTTCCGGTCTCTGCCTCTGATGCCATCGAGCTCGTGCCACAACTAGGGAGGCTGCTTGATGAGCCTCTGGGTGACCCCTCTCAGATACCGACGTATCTCATTGCCAAACGAGCTCGGGCCCAGGTCACGGTGGCGCTGGGTGGCGATGGCGGCGATGAGATGTTCGCCGGCTACAACCGTCATGTCTGGTTGGGAACGTTCTCCAAAACAGCCCAGGCGATACCGCGCCCGGCCCGCAGGGTGACGGCGGCTGCCCTCCGCGCTCCCAGTCCGAACGCCGTCAACCGGGCTGTCGGCATGCTTCCTCGGTCGTTGCGTTTGCACGAGCCAGTGAACAAGCGGGACAAAATTGCTGCCCTCCTTGACTTGAACCACCAGGCCACAGCGAGCGATGTCACGGTGTTGTGGGACCCTCCTCCGATGCTGGGGTCCGGCCTGGTTGCACCGTCAGTCGATCGACCAACGAGCTCATCGCTGGGACCCCTTCGGGCGCTCTTGCTCGACGACATTGAGCGGGCGATGCCGGATCGATTCCTGGTGAAGGTTGATCGAGCAACGATGGCATCGAGCCTCGAGGCCCGATCGCCATTCCTCGACCATCGGATTTGGCCACTTAGTTGTTCGCTTGGTGACGACACGTTGGTCGAGGGTCGCCGGGGCAAGCAGGTGCTGCGGCGCATCGCACAGAAGTATGTTCCGGCCGAGGTTTTCGAACGCCCCAAAGCAGGGTTTGCGGTGCCGCTCGGCTCATGGCTCCGAGGTGAACTGGCTGAATGGGCTGGCGACCTGCTCTCGGCGAACGAGATGGAACGCCACGGTGTACTCGACCCTCACCCCGTCGCAGCGCTGTGGGCAGCTCACACCGAGGGCACGGTTGATGCTCATCAACAACTTTTTGCTGCCCTGATGTTGCAGTCCTGGCTCAGCCATCGGGCGACACGATCATGAATGTACGAGTCCACAACTACCGAAATCGCAATGTCGTGGGCCCTAGGGAGGTAGACAATGTCTCGAAAATCCGATAGCTCGGGAACGCTGCTCGGCACGTACAAGTACCAGATAGATGCGGTGTTGCGCCGATGGCCGGTAATCGTTGGAGCAATGTTGCTTGCTGTGGCGGTGGTTTATCTCGGCACTCGTTCCCAAGCTGCGACGTACGAGGCGACGGCGACGGTTGTCGATCCGACCTCGGCCGCGGAGGCGGCGATCGAGGGTGTCGTCAACCCGACAGTCACTGAACGGCATCTCAACAACGAGGCTCAGATCGCCCGATCAGATGAGATGGTCGCCGAGGTCGAGGAACTCATTGGCCTCAGCCTTTCCGACAGCACGGTCGCTGTCGCCGAGGACACCGACGCCATTCTTTTCACCGGCGTGGCTGGAAGCCCCGGTGATGCTGCCCGTATTGCCAACGAGTGGGCGACGGTTTTCGCCTTGAGTCGGTCAGGCGAGGTGACATCCAGTATCTCGGAGTCGATAACTGCCAAGTCGGCGGAATTGAACGAGCTGATTCTCGAACGAGATGCCTCTTCGGCTCGGCTTGAAGACATGCAGGATGAACTGGCGGCGACCACCGACCCCGACACTCGATCAACCATGATTCTTGCCATCGACCGTGAGGCCCGAGACGTGTCGAACAGGAACGGGGTTCTCGATGAGGAGATTCGGACCCTGACAGCAGATTTGGGCGAGCTTGAGAAAGCCGAACAGTTCAATGGTGAGGGTGCCTTTGTGGTCAGTGCCAGGGCCGAGACCCCTGGGCTTGTTCAGTCTTCGAGTCGTATTCTTTTGCCGTTGGCTCTGGTTGCGGGAGCGATGATCGGATTCCTTCTGGCGCTGGTTCTCGCGGCCGGCGATCGGCGTGTTCGAGGCGAGCATGACATCATCGGAGCGGGACTTGATTTCCTCGGTTCGGTGCCGGCTGGCGATACAACCACAGTCGATGTGGCTCTCGCCGCCCAGGCTGAGCCTCAG
Source organism: uncultured Acidimicrobiales bacterium (assembly GCA_937930655.1). Lineage (GTDB taxonomy): Bacteria > Actinomycetota > Acidimicrobiia > Acidimicrobiales > SZUA-35 > JAHECQ01. Next base: position 8,608 of record CALHBU010000093.1, read on the forward strand.
ACAGAGATTGCCGCTGCTTACCAGCAAATTCGGGTTGCCGTTCAAGCATCACTTGGCCCGTTCGTGCCCGGTCGGTCCATCGCTGTGGCCAGCGTTGGGTCAGGTGAGGGACGCACGACGGCGGCCGTCAATCTAGGGTCGGCCTTCTCCTCCATTGGTTGGGGAACAGCAGTCTTCGATGCCGACTACGAACACCCTGATCTCCATCGCTTGTTCTCCGTCCCGCAGCAGCCCGGTCTGGCTGATGTTGTGTTGAACGGCGCTGAAATCGGTGACGTTTCCTACACCTGGACCGATTGGGACGGGCCGTTCGCTATCGTCCCTGCCGGAACCACCCCGAGACAAGCCGAGCGTTTGCTCGGTGGTACCGATCTCGAGGGCTCGCTCAAGGGTTGGCTTACCGGGCTCGATCTTGCGGTGTTCGATGTCTCGCCGTTGGCTGTCGGAGCTTCCGCTTTGGAAGTAGCGGCCATGGTCGACGGAGTGGTTCTGACAGCCGAGGCCGGGAAGACATCTGCAGATGCGCTCCTTGTTGCTCAACGATCGATCGAACGAGCGGGTGGCAAGGTGCTCGGAGTTATCACCACCGAGACCGGTGGTTCAAAGACCGGAGTGGTAGCGGCAGCGACCTCTACCTTGTTTCGGAACAATGCTCCGCTCGTGAACAGCTGACCATGACCTCAGTCCTTGACGAGGAGACCCGAGATGTGGGTCAGCACCTCGCCCTTACTCTCGCCCATCGAGACGGCACGCTGCTGGGCATTGTGATGCTGTTGGCGACTGCAACGCAGTTGCGACCTAAGGGGTCGGTAGGTCTTGCCGAGGATCTTCTTGTTGTTCTTCTTGCGCTTACCTGGCCTCGCCGCCGCGTGCGTTGGGAATCTGCGCTGAGACATCCGGCTGTTCTGCTGCTGGTGGTATTCGCTGTCACGCTTCTTTTCGGCTCTATCGCCGACCAGTTGCTTCCCTTTGTTTCTGGCGGAGGAGTGAATCTCGTCGGCATGTTGCCGTACGTGCTTTCTGGATTGGTCGTGTTCTACGTCGCGCTCCACGAAGAGGCCGAGGCAATGGCTCGGCGAGCTCTCTTGGCTCTGGGATTGCCGCTGCTTCTGCTGCATCTGGTCTTCCTGATTATGGAAAATTGGGTGCCGACTATCGGACCGGTCGAACTGGCACTTGATGGGGTCAGGTTTCAGGGATGGGCCAACAACCCCAATCAGCTGGGCCTGTTTCTTGTCATCGGATGGTTTGGCGTCGCTCAGCACCAAGGTTGGCACCCTGCCTGGCGGATTGCCGCCACGGTGGCATTCGGATGGCTCGGTCTTGCTACCCAAAGCGATGGTCTTCGGCTGGCGGCTGCATGCGCCGTTCTGTCACTCATCGTCCGTCTTACGCTTGAGGCCAACCAGTCCTCGGCCCGGCGAGTCATCGGTGGTTCCATCCTCATCTTTGCTCTCATGTTTTCGGTGTTCTCCTGGTCTTCGCTCCAGGACCTGGCCAACGCTGAAGTTGCTGACGAGACTCGACACGGCGGCCAGAGTCGACCCCAGCTTTGGGCCAGCTGTTTCGAGACGATGACCGCGTCGCCGCTTGTTGGTCGGGGTCCTGCGCCCCATGCGGTTCTACCCGATGGCTCTCGACAGGAGTGCCACAACACCACCATCGAGGTGGCGGCCATGGCTGGTTTGCCGATGGGGGCCGCATTCCTCGCCTTCGTTGGCCTGGCCGCTCGCCGTCAGTGGCGTTCGTCGCCGGTCGGTCTCGCAGCTTTGGTCATGCTCTTTGTTGGAGCGTCCTTCACCTATTTCCTCAGACACCCGGCGGTCTGGCTGTTTCTGATGGTCCAGTTGCCCTGGTTTTGGTTGGCGAGGACACCTCCGACGAACGGTCAGGAGCCGTTGGCTGTCGAACCGGCGGGCAAGGTGATGACTCCCGCCTGATGGCGGCACCGCACGCTTTGCGTCACACTCTTGGTGGCGGTGATTCACCGAAGACACCGGCCGCTAAGCCCAGGGGGCAGGAAGCCAATGAGTCAAGCCGACATCATCATCCGCAATGGAACAGTCCACGACGGAACGGGGGAACCGGGACGCATCGCAGATGTGGTCATCACCGGAGACCGCATCACCGCCGTTGAAGAGAACTACGAGGGCACCGCTGACCGGGAGATCGATGCCACCGGCCGGATTGTGACCCCCGGTTTCGTCGACATCCATACCCACCTCGACGCCCAGATCGCCTGGGACCCGATCCAGACATCGAGCTGCTGGCATGGCATCACCAGCGCGGTGCTGGGCAATTGCGGTGTCACGTTCGCACCGGTCGCACCCGGTGGGGCCGACTTCCTGGCCGAGATGATGGAGAGCGTCGAGGACATTCCCCAGAAGGCCATCCTCGAGGGTCTGCCCTGGGACTGGACCACGTACGGCGAGTATCTCGACTGGATTGATCGTTCGGACAAAGGCATCAACGTCGGAGGCATGGTCGGCCACTCGGCAGTTCGCCTGGCCGCTATGGGTCCCGACAAGGGAATGTCGGAGGAACCGTCGTCTCCCGAAGATGTCGCCAAAATGGTGGAACTGGTCGATGAGGCCATCGGGGCCGGAGCTCTCGGATTCTCCACATCCCGCACCCTGCTGCACGTGGTTCCCGACGGCCGCCAGGTGCCGGGGACCTTTGCCGACGAGAACGAACTGTTGGCCTTCGGCGATGTGCTCGGCAAGCACGGCAAAGGGATCTTCGAGGCGGCGGCCCGATTGGGCGAACGCGATCGGGAAAAGCACATGCCGAAGACCAGAGCCGAGGTGGCATGGATGGGCGAGGTCTCCCGTCGCAGCGGTCGCCCGGTCAGCTTTGGACTGGTGCATTCCAACGCCCGACCCGAGCTCTATCAACGGGTCGTCGAGTTCGCCAAGGAAGAGAATGCCAATGGCGCGTCGGTCCGTCCCCAGACCACATGCCGTGGTATCGGTGTCATCTACACCCTTACCAACCGCCTGCCCTTCCGCAGCAAGGCATGGAAGGCTCTGCTCGAGCTGCCGGCCGATGAGCGATTGGAAGCGCTCAAGGACCCAGCTCGCCAGGAAGCGCTGGCCGACGCCGACATGGCAGCCCCCGCCGAACTGATGTGGATGTTGCCCGACGGCGACGCCCGCTACGACTGCGCTCCGGAGGACAACCTGGCCGGTATCGCCGAGGCCCGCGGCGTCACGCCGGCGACGGCCTACATCCAGCTCTGCCTCGAGGCCGATGCACCGCTGAACCTCAACTACCCCATCCTCAACCAGAGCTTCGACGCCGTCCAGGAGATGCTCGACGACGACGTCGTCACTCTTGGTCTGGCCGACGCCGGCGCCCACGTCGGGCAGATCATGGATTCCAGTCAGCCGACGTTCTTCCTCACCTACTGGGTGCGGGAGAAGAACCGCTGGTCGTTGGAGGAAGCCGTTCGCCGGCTCACCTCCGATACCGCCGATCTGTTCGGCATCAACGAACGAGGTCGTTTGGTCGAAGGCAACTATGCCGATGTCAACGTCATCGACTTCGACAATTTGCGGCTGCCCCAACCGGAGTATGTGTTCGACTTCCCCAATGGAGCCGGCCGCTACATCCAGAAGGCCAGCGGCTACGACTACACCATCGTTAACGGCCAGGTGTTCATGGATCATGGTGAACACACCGGCGCATTCGCCGGTCAGACCCTTCGATCCTGAGCCGCCCGGGGCTCGCCTGACTACAATCAAGAAACTGACTCAAGAGAGGTCCTTCCACTGTGACTGACATCGTTGATCCCAAACTCGAGTACCACAAGACCGTGTGCGTGCTCTGCAGCAACAACTGCGGCGTCGAGGTTCGCCTCGACGATCGGGAAATCACACGGGTCAGGGGCAACAAGGCCCACCTGGCGTCCAAGGGCTACACGTGTGAGAAGGCGCTGCGGATCAACCACTATCAGAACAACACCGGTCGGCTTAGTTCACCGATGAAACGCATGCCCGACGGCAGCTACCTGGCTGTCGATTGGGATACCGCCATCGCCGAGATCGTGGCCGAGATGAAGGCCCTCGGCGACGAGCATGGCCAAGACAAGATCATGTATTACGGCGGGGGTGCGCAGGGCAATCACCTCGGCGGCGCCTATGGGGCGGCGCTCCGCAGCGCCTTCGGGATCAAATATCGATCCAATGCGCTGGCCCAGGAGAAGACGGGCGAAGCGTGGGTCGATGGCCACATGTTTGGCGCCCACCTGCACGGCGACTTCCACCACGCCGAGGTCTCGGTATTTGTCGGCAAGAACCCATGGCACTCCCACGGCTTCGACGAGACCCGCCGCGTCCTCAAGGACATCAAGGCCGACGATTCCCGGTCGATGATCGTCATCGATCCCCGGGTGTCGGAGACCGCAGCCATGGCCGACTTCCACCTGCAGGTTCAGCCCGGCACCGATGCCTTCTGCATCGCTGCTCTTGGCGGCGTGCTGGTGCAGGAAGATCTGCTGGCCAAGAGCTGGCTCGAAGAGAACACCGTTGGTTCCGACGCCGTCGTAGCCGAACTGGCCAAGGTCGACGTCGCTGACTTCGCCCGACGCTGTGATGTCTCGGAGGATCTCATCCGATCAGCGGCCCGCCGGATGGCAGCTGCCGAATCGGTCGCGGTGCTGGAAGACCTGGGCGTCGAGATGGCCCCCAACTCAACCCTGGTCAGCTACCTCCAGAAGCTGCTGTGGGTGCTGGTCGGCAGCTATGCCCGACCGGGAGCCATGACCGGCCACTCGTCGTTGGTGCCCATCTACAACTACTCGGCCACCGGCCGGGAACCATCGGCTCCCGTCACTGGCGGCATGATCATCAGCGGTCTCGTTGCCTGCAACGACATCCCGGCTGAGGTCATGACCGACCACCCCAACCGCACTCGGGGCATGGTCATCGAGACCGCCAACCCGGTGCATTCGTTGGCCAGCTCGGAGGATTTCCGCCAGATGATGCGGGCCCTTGATTTCTCGCTGGTCATCGACGTGGCCATGACCGAGACAGCAAAGGAAGCCAGCTGGGTTCTCCCCGCGTCTTCCCAGTACGAAAAGGTCGAGTGCACCTTCTTCGGTGCTTCGTTTCCCGAGAACGTGTTCACCCTTCGTCCCCCGATTCTCGAACCGATGGAAGGCACCCTTCCCGAACCGGAGATCCACACCCGACTCATTCGTGAAGCCGGGCTGCTTCCGGAGGAAAAGCTGGCACCGCTGCGGGCCGCCGCCGAGGAAGGGCTCGATGCCTTCTCGGCTGCCTTTGCTTCGATGGCTGCGGTCGATCCTGAGTTTGCGGCACTTGCCCCGGTCGTCATGTACGAGACCCTCGGCACCACGTTGCCCGAAGGCATGGAAGGTGCCGCCGTGTTGTGGTTCACCGCTCAGCGGTGCGCCATGAAGAACACCGACGCCATGCGGGCCGCCGGGTTCACCGGCGAGGCCACCGAGATCGGCAACCAGTTCTTCACCGCCATGATCGAACGAGGCGTCGACGGTGTCACCTACACCAAGCACGAGTACGACGATGCCTGGACCATGCTCAAGACCGACGAGCAGAAGATCAACATGGATCTTCCTGAGCTCATTGCCGACCTCGCTGCGTTGTCCGACAAGCCGACAACTCACGCAACCGACGACTTCCCGTTCATCCTTTCGGCTGGTGAGCGGCGAGCGTTTACCGCCAACGCAAACATGCGCGACCCCGAGTGGCGCAAGAAGGACAAAGAGGGAGCGCTCCGGATGAGTCCGGCCGATGCAGCTCAGGTCGGGGTCGAAGACGGCAGCCGGGTCCGCATCACCACGCCGGGTGGAAGTTCGGTGGCGGTGGTCGAGATCAACGACACCTACCGCGACGGTCATGTTGCGCTGCCCAACGGTCACGGCCTTGAGTACGCGCCAGGCGGCGGCGACCCCGAGGTCTACGGCGTGTCCACCAACGAGCTCACCACCACCGACTGGAAAGACGAGTACGCCGGCACACCGTGGCACAAGCATGTCCCGGCCCGCCTCGAACCGGTCTCCTAGCCCGCCGCCACTCCAGCCCGCCAACTTCTGGCGGATCCAGCGACCGCAGTTCCCGTTTTGTCCGGCTAAACGTCTGCTGGCGGTCGCCTGGTCCGC
>CALHBU010000094.1 GCA_937930655.1 uncultured Acidimicrobiales bacterium
AGCACCGCCACGCGGGCTGCCAGCTGGTCTTTCTCCAGCGGTGGAGTAGTGATCCAGTCCTTTCCGATCACCGGTGGTGCCTTGGGTCTCACCCCCATCCATCGGATAGATTCTCTGTGTTCTGAGCCGTATGGCAGCAGAGACGCTCTGAGCTGCCTGACAGGAGAATCGTCGTGAAGGTGCCCTTGACCGTCAATGACTTCCTCGATCGAGGAGTCGCCGTATACCCAGATCGAGTGGCCATCGTCGACGAACCCGACCAGCCAGCGGCGTCGCTCGGCGAGATTACCTACGCCCAGCTGGGCGATATCCGCCGGCAAATGGGCGTCGCCATGGACGAGCTCGGACTGCCCATGGGAGCCCGGGTAGCCATGGTTTCCCACAACTCGGCTCGACTACTCACCTCGTTCTTCGGGGTCTCTGGCAACGGCCGGGTCTTCGTGCCCATCAACTTCAGACTGAGCAAAGTCGAGGTCGAGTACATCGTTGAACATTGCGGCGCTGAAGCCCTGCTCATCGATCCTGAGCTTGAAGCCGATCTCGGTGACATCAAGTGCAAGCACAAGTGGATCATCGGTGAAGAATCCGATGGGTTCTGGTACGGCAGGGAGGGAACCCCGGTTCCGTGGGAGGCCGACGAGGACGCCACTGCATCGATCAACTACACCTCGGGCACGACGGCCCGACCAAAGGGTGTCGAACAAACTCACCGGGCCCGGTGGACCAACGCCGCCATCTTCGGCTGGATGGCTGGAGTCACCGACCGCGACGTCTATCTCCACACGCTGCCAATGTTCCACTGCGACGGTTGGGGAATGCTCTACACCGTCACCGCAATGGGCGTGAAGCACGTGGCGCTCCGCAAAGTCGACGGCGCCGAGATCCTCAATCGGGTTAAGGAACATGGGGTCACGCTGATGTGCGGGGCTCCGGCTGTCGTCACCGCGGTGCTTGATGCTGCCGCAGACTGGGACGGAGAGATTCCCGGCAACGGAACCGTTCGGATCGTCGTGGCTGGCGCCCCGCCGCCCACCGCCATCATCGAGCGGGTCGAGACCGAGCTCGGATGGGAGTTCATCCAGATCTACGGCCTTACCGAGACTGCGCCGTTGATCACCATGAACCGCACTCGGCAAGAATGGGACGACCTCTCGTCTCTCGAGCGGGCCCAGAAGCTGAGTCGGGCCGGTGCGCCGGTCGTTGGCATCGAGACCAAGATCGACGACGAGGGCGAGATCCTGGCCAAGGGCAACCACATTCTTAAGAGCTACTGGGAGCAACCCGACGCCACCGCTGAGGCGCTGGAGGGCGGCTGGTTCCATACCGGCGATGGTGGCAACCTCGACGACGAGGGCTACATCGCCATCACCGACCGAAAGAAGGACGTCATCATCTCCGGTGGCGAGAATGTCTCTTCCATCGAGGTCGAAGACACGCTGTTCTCCCACCCCGACGTTGTCGAGGTGGCCATCATCGGTGTCCCCGATGAGAAGTGGGGCGAGACGGTGAAGGCCCTCGTGGTGAAGGCTGAGGGTTCAGATGTCACCGAAGGTCAGCTCATCAGCTACTGCCGTGACAACCTCACCCACTACAAGTGCCCAACCTCCATCGAGTTCCGCGATGAGCTGGCCCGAACAGCCACCGGCAAGCTACAGAAGTTCAAACTCCGGGCCCCTTACTGGGAGGGCCGGGAGAAGCAGATCAATTAGCCGGGGCCGAGCAACTCGGCTGCTGGGTGTCGTTGGGGTGACCGCCGTATCGATCGTTGGCTGTTCCTCTGAACCGACCCGGGACGACTATGTCGCCCAATTCGTGGCCAGCAATCCTGATGCCACCACGCTTCAAGCTGAGTGTGTTGTCGACAAACTGGCCAAGGACTACACCCTTGAGGGACTGGGTCGGGAGCTGGAGGCAGTCCCGACCGCTACCGCGTTCGAACGAAGTCAGTTCCGGGCCATGTTCGGATGTGGTCTGACCAGCGACGTCGAAGCCGCGCTGGAGGAGCAACTGGTGGCCTCCGGCATCGATGAAAAGGGGGCATCCTGTGCATCGGAGGCTCTGACCTCGACGTTGGACGACGACGATCTCGACATTCTCCTTGATGGTGGAATCACCGATGACTTCTACGCCAAATACTTCACCAGTCTCGACAACTGTGACGCCGTCCCGTAAGCGTCACCAAGAGATCGCTACCAGGGAGACAAGAGATGAGCAGCACCCTTGACCACACCTCGGCGGCCGCCATGGTGGCCGAGACATGGCGTGACGAGATCGTTCCGCAGCTGGAGCGCTATATAGCGCTGCCAGCATTGTCACCGGCCTTCGACGAGGAGTGGGAGACCAACGGCCACATCGATGCCGCAGTGGACCAGATGGTGGCCTGGCTGTCCAGCCGTCCCGTCGTTGGTATGACCGTTGAGGTGCAGCGATTACCCGGCCTGACACCGCTGATTGTGGTTGAGATCGAGAGATTTGGTCCGGCTGCGGCAGATCGGGCTGACACCGTCTTGCTTTACGGCCATCTCGACAAGCAACCGGAGATGACCGGCTGGCGGGATGGTCTCGGCCCGTGGAAGCCGGTGCGAGACGGCGATCGTCTCTATGGCCGTGGAGGAGCCGACGATGGTTATGCCGCCTTCGCCGGCCTGGCAGCCATAGAAGCGGTGCAGGCCAGCGGCGGCAGCCACAGCCGATGTGTGCTCCTGGTCGAAGCCTCGGAGGAATCGGGAAGCCCGGACCTGCCAGCTCATATCGAAGCATTGGCTGATCGCCTCGGCACCGTTGATCTGGTGCTCTGTCTCGACAGCGGCTGTGCCACCTACGACACCCTTTGGCTGACGACATCCCTGCGCGGGCTGGTGGGCGTGGCGGTAACGGTGGAGGTAGTGGCCGAAGGCCTGCACAGTGGCTCGGCCAGCGGTGTTGTGCCCTCATCGTTCCGCCTCCAACGCCAGCTCCTGGATCGGATCGAGGACGCTGCCGATGGCCGGATACTCATCGAATCGGCCAACGTCGAGATTCCCGACTACCGAGTGCGCGAGGCCGACGCCACCAGTCGAGCCATCGGTTCCGGCGAGCAGTTTCCGGTTGTTGGGGCACTCGAATTGATGGAGGACGACCCGGCCGAAGCGCTCTTGTCCCGCACCTGGCGGCCGGCCCTCTCGGTCACGGGAGCCGACGGCCTGCCGCCGACCTCGATGGCCGGCAACGTTCTACGTCCATCGACCAGCCTCAAGTTGTCGATCCGAGTCCCGCCGACCGCCGATCCGTTCGCCGTACTGGACGAGTTGACCACCCGACTGACCCTCGACCCTCCCAGCGGGGCCACCGTGCATCTGACCGGGACGGAGGCAGCCGCCGGCTGGAACGCTCCCGATCTTGTGCCGTGGCTCGCCGAAGCGCTGGAGACTGCGTCGCAGCAGCAGTTTGGTCGTCCCCATCAGCTGATGGGGGAGGGAGGAACCATTCCCTTCATGGGCATGTTGGGCGATGCATTCCCCGCAGCCCAGTTCGTTATCACCGGGGTCCTTGGTCCAGAATCCAATGCGCACGGACCCAACGAGTTCCTCCACGTTCGGTACGCCGAGAAACTCACCAACTGCATCGTCACGGTGCTCGACGCCCATGCCACTAGTGGGATGAAGGAGAAGGCGGTATGACCGAACTCACTGGGCAAGTAGCACTTGTTACCGGATCGTCGAGTGGGATCGGCGAGGAGACCGCCCGTCGGTTGTCAGCTCTCGGTGCCACCGTGGTGGTGAACTCGTCGTCATCGGTCGAAGCCGGCAACGCGGTCTCCAACTCGCTGCCCAACGAGTCGACCTATGTGCAGGCCGACATTAGTGATCAGGCTCAGGGACACGCACTGCTGGACGCCACCATGGACGCCTATGGCCGGCTGGACATTCTGGTCAACAATGCTGGCTGGACCACCGTGGTGCCTCACCACAAGCTCGACGAGCTGACCGATGAGATCTTCCAGAAGACATTCGACGTGAACGTGTTCGGCACCTGGTGGCTCACCAAGGCTGCGATTCCTCTCCTGCGGCAATCCGACAGCGGCAACGTTGTCACCATCACCTCCATTGCTGGCGTTCGACCGGTCGGAAGTTCAATGGCGTACTCAATGGCCAAGGCCTCGCTCAACCACATGACAAAGCTGTTGGCCAAGAGCTACAGCCCGATTCGGTTCAATGCGGTGGCCCCGGGGCTGGTGGTGACGCCGTGGACCGAAGACTGGGACGCCCAGCACGCCGCTGTGGCCAAAAATGCGGCGATACCCCGATCGGCCACTCCCGACGACTGTGCCGAGGCCGTGCTGGCCTGTATCCGCAACACCTACACAACCGGCCAGATCATGGTGGTCGATGGAGGGCTCACACTCTGATG
>CALHBU010000095.1 GCA_937930655.1 uncultured Acidimicrobiales bacterium
CCGGGTGGACCGGCGGCACGAGATCTTGCAGTGCAACAAGGCTTTTGGGGACTTCTCCGGCTTCGATCTCGATGAGCTCGTCGGCCAAGACCTGCTCGATCATCTGTCTGACGAGAACGGCCATTTTGCCGAGGCACTGAAGCTTCTCCAGGCGCCCGCCGATGGCGAGACCATGAGAGCCGACGATCTGCTGCTGCGGGTCACGAGCGCTTCACAACCTCGAATGTTCTCGGTGAGCTTGCAACGTGACGGAGCGACGAACTCGTTCTTCGTTGCGGCCAGAGATATCACTGATGAGTATCAACTGACGGCTGAGCTTCGTTCGTTGGCCGAGACCGACGCCATGACTGGGCTCGCCAACCGGGCCACCTTCGAAGCGCGACTTCAAGCCGAACTCGACGCCCATCGAGGGGTTGCCATTGCCTTTCTTGACCTCGACAACTTCAAGAAGATCAACGACAGTCTCGGCCATGCGACCGGCGACGAGATGCTCAAACTGGTGGCCCAGCGGCTCACCAGTTGCGTGAGAGCCAACGATGTCGTGGCTCGCTTTGGCGGCGACGAGTTCTGCGTCATGCTGACCAATCTCGACTCGAATCAGAACATCGACCTCTTGGCCCGAGTCATCCGCGATGTGATTACCGACCCCATGATCATCGATGGTCGACGACTCGTCACCTCCTGCTCAGTGGGCATCGCCATGAGCACTCCCGATATTCGACAGGCCAGTGAACTCCTCAAACGTGGTGATGCAGCTGTCTACACCGCCAAAGATGCCGGGCGGGACAGAGCGGTTGTGTTCGATGATGCGCTGAACGACCTCATCACCAACAAGGTGGAGCTTGAAGAGGAGCTGCGGACCGGGATCGAGCAAGGGGAGATCGATGTCGATGTTCAGGGGATTTTCAACAGGAACCAGCAACTGGCGGGTGTCGAGGCTCTCGTCCGATGGGAACACCCGATTCGGCCTCGAGTCGGGCCGGAAGATTTCCTGACTCTGGCTGAGGACGCCGGATTGATGCCCGGAATCAGTGACCACGTGTTGGCTCGTTCCTTCGAGGGTGTGTCGCCGTGGCTACAAGCCAACGAGAAGGCCAAAATGTCGGTCAATCTCAGCCCGGGGCAGCTGGCTAACCCGGCGCTCGTTGGCCGTCTCAGTGAGGTTGCCAACTTCTACGGCATCGATCCGGGTCAGATCATCTTTGAGGTCACTGAGGACGCGCTGGTGGAAAGCGTCGAGAGGACAGGGATCACCCTCCGAAGACTCCGATCGGAGGGGTTCGGGCTTGCCATGGACGACTTCGGTAAGGGAGCGTCGTCTCTGGGGCACTTGCGCGATTTCCCCTTCGAGGTAGTGAAGATCGACAAAGGATTCATCGACAGCATCGAGACCGACGGGGTGAATACCGCCATCGTGGAGTCGGTGGTTGGACTAGCTGAACGTCTCCATATGTCGGTTGTCGCCGAGGGAATCGAATGTCAGGAACATGTCGATGCGCTCGTTCGGCTGGGTTGTCACCATCTTCAGGGCTTTCATCTGCATCGTCCTGAACCAGTCGAAGGTGCCGAGATCTTTCACCGCTACCCGGTGTCTCCTTCTACCCGATCTCGGAACTAGGGCGCCTGATAGGTCTGAATGAGCGTCCTGGCAATTCGTTCGTTTTGGATCTCGGTCGAGCCGTCCACGTAGTTGGCAATACGGGCCGCGGCAAGATGTCGCCCGAGTGGGTGGATATCCCGTAGCCCTTCGGCTCCCATGGCCTGGATACAGGCCGAAATCGAAGGCTCGGCCATCTCGGTGGCAAACTTCTTGGCGTGAGCAGCCGGGAGCATGGCTGCCTTGTTCTCGCCACTATCTATGAGCTCTGCCGCTTTGTCAGTGAGGAGTTGGGCGGCTTCCAGTTGATTGGCCACAGACGCCAGCGACCAAGCCAGCCCCTGATGATCGAGTAGTGGGACGCCAAAGGTTGTGCGCTGTGCCCCATACTCGACCGCTAGGCCGAGTGAGGCCCGCACCATTGAACAACACATGGCCGCCACGTAGGTACGTGCGCCGTTGATACTCCCCAATGCATAGGCGAACGCTTCGCCGGCCGGCGCAAAAAGGTCCTCGTCGGACGCCAGGTAGTCGTTGAGAATGAAGCCACCGGTTCCAATGGCATTGCCGCCATACAGGTCAAAGGGCGCTGAACGCTCGAAGCCAGCCGCCGTGCCATCGACGAGGAACGAAGCGATGCCCGCTCCCCCGCTGCCCGGTTTGGTTTGGGCGTAGCAGATGAGAACGTCAGAGACGGCGGCGTTGGTGATCCACGCTTTCTCGCCATTCAGTCGCCAACCGCCATCGACCTTTGTAGCGGTGGTGCTGATGCTGGCGAAATCACTGCCAGCGCCCGGTTCGGTGAGTGCCGATGAGCCAAGGCGTTTGCCAGCCAAAAGGTCGGGAAGGAACCGCTCACGATGATCGTCGGTGCCCGCAGAGGCGATATGAACGGCAACGTTGTGGGTATTGACGAGGCTGAAGGCAAACGCCATCGAGGTCCGGCTCAGAATGTCGATCATGGCCAGCTTGTCGCGATAGGCAAGGCCCTGACCTCCGAACTCGGTGGGCACCTGGAGGCCTGTCAAGCCAATCTCGGCCGCCGCCCGGATGGCCTCCAGCGGCACTCGACGTTCCCTCTCCCACGTAGCGGCGTTGGGGTCGACAACCTCCCGTCGGAAGGTGGTGATCTGCTCGGTTTGCATTGAGTGACAGTACTGCAGCCCCAACTGGGTCATTTGGATCAAGATCGAGGGCCGTTGACTCATCACAAAGAGTGACGACTTCTTTACTCTTAGTGGTATGCGACTCTCCCCTTGGCTGTCTGGCTCTCCTCGGCTGTGCCGCTCCCTCGCCGCGCTGCTCACGCTCCTCGGCACTGTCACCGCGATCACTTTGGCTCCAGCACCGGCATCAGCCGAACTGGCCGAGGTTCAAGAAACGTGGTGGGGCCTGGAAACGGTTGGTACCTCGCGGGTCCTGAACGGGTGGCGGATGAACCCGCTCGGGTGGGCTGTGGAACCAGTTGGCGGCGCCATGTTCGTCGGCGGTCAGTTCCTCGATATCACCAACGGTTCAGAAACCATTCGTCAGCCGTACCTGGCGGCGTTTGATGCCGGTGACGGCCGCCCCCTGCGGTGGGTTACTCCCGACGTCGGAGGCCCAGTCCTCGCCCTTGAAGCCACCGATGATGGCGGCCTGCTGGTTGGCGGCGAAATGGATGAGTACAACGGCGTCAACGTTGGTTCACTAACAAAGATCGATCCAACAACCGGCGAACTCTGGCCAGGCTGGTCCACCCGTGTCTACGGCGGGTCAGGCGTTGTCCGAGATATCCGCAATGAGCCGGACGGCTGGACCTATGCGGTTGGCAGCTTCACAACGGCCACCGATGGCGACCGAGTCCACGGCGTCGCCGGCGCCATTCGCTTCAACTCGACGACGGGTGCAATCGACTGGTCCTGGAAGCCGCAGGTTTCCGGCGGTTCTGTGTGGGGCGTGTCGGTAAGCCGCACCGACAACCGGGTCTACCTCGCTGGCTGGTTCACCGAGATCGATGGCGACAGCAGCGCTCGAGGCTTTGCCAGCGTTGACCACACCACAGCTGACCTCATCGACGGCCGTGACACCATCGAATACAACACATGCAACGGATGTGTGAACAACTACCGCATGTACGACGTGCTCGCCACTGAGTACGGCGACGTGTGGGTCGTCGGCGAACAGCACGCGGTGTTCATCTTGGAGGAAGACAACAACCTCGAGATGCGCCTCATGCACTACACCGGATGCAACACGAACTTCCAGGCCACCTGCCAGCGAGCCGGCGGCGAGTTCCAGGAGATCGAGCGAGTCGGCAACCGAATCTACGCCACCTGCCACTGCTGGGGTTGGCATCAGAGCGATACCGACGTCATCTTTCATTCCAGCACACCCACCGGCACACCGACTGGTTCCATCAGCTCAGTGGCCGCCTACGACCCAGAAAGCGGCGACCGGATCCAGAGCATGAATCCGTACATGTCAGGCGATGCCGGTGGCTTCGCCATAGCAGCTGCATCCGACGGCTGCCTTTGGCTTGCCGGTGGCTATCACCAAGTCGGACAGCCTGGCAATCAACGCCGAGCCCGCGATCTCGTGCGGATCTGTGACAGCGCCGGTCCCGGCCCTGACCCCCAGCCCAACCCTGTCGATCCCAATGCACCGGGCGACGTCTCAGCTCCCGCCACCTGCGCGGCTTCCAACGATGGAACGGCCGCCACGCTCACCTGGGACGAAGTCGACAATGCCAACTCATACCGGATCTATCGTTCGGTGAACGATTCCACCCTGTACTGGCGAGGCAAGATGGCCGACACCGTCTTCAACGACACGCTCCGGTCCAGCGGCGACCACGCCTACTATGTCAGTGCCGTCGGTGACAACGGCGTGTGGTCACCCAACACCCTCTGCGCTCCCAATCTTGACCCGGTCGGAGACATCGAGCCGGTGCTCGCCCCTGCCACCTGTACCTCCGACAATGTCGGTACTGCTGCCACCATCTCCTGGGATGCGGCGGCCAATGCCACCAACTACCGAGTCAATCGCTCGGTCAACGGCGGCACCAGCTACTGGCGAGGCGCGACCACTGACACAGAACTCGATGACACCCTGCGCCCGACAGGCTCTCACCAGTACACGGTGCAGGCTCGTGGTGTCGACGGAGTCTGGAGCGAGACAACCACGTGTGGCGCACCCCTCGACCCAACCGCTGGCGTGGTTGCCGTTGATGCTCCCAGCGACTGTGTGGCCACGGTCGATGGCCAGTCGATTGGTGTCTCCTGGACGGCACCGGTTGACGGCGTCGATTACCGGATTTACCGGTCGGTCAACGACGGAAATACCTTCTGGCGAGGATTGGTCAGCAACGACACATTCTTCGGCGACACCGCAGCATCCAACCCTGACAGCACGTACGACTACACCGTGCAGGCGCGGGGCGAGAATCGCCTCTGGAGTGAAAGTGCGAGCTGTCTGACGGTCTCCAACAACTAGAACCCGGGTGGCGTAGGCAAGGGCCCGACCAAATCGGACACTATCTGTGCGAAAGCCAAGGTCGTCTTGTCGTTCAGGTAGGGGCCCACTATCTGAACGCCAACCGGTAAACCGGCCCTGGTCAAGCCCACTGGTACCACCGTGGCCGGGAGATAGCAGGCTCCGGCTGGGGCCATCCAGCTGATCATCTCCCAATAGCTTCTGACCTTTCCGTTGACCTCGACGGTGCGGGCGTGGAACGGTTCTGAGTGGTCATGGCGAAGGGCGGGAAGCATGCAGACCGGCATGAGCATCACGTCATGATCTTCGAAGAAGACCTCCCACTGGCGGCGCATCTGCAGACGACGCTCGTTGTTGCTCAGCCACTCCCGGTGCCTCATCCCGAGTGAGCGACGGGCGTCCGATGCAAACCCGGTTCCCTCATCAGCCGCGAAAACCTCGATGGTTTCCCTCGACTCCCCGCCGGCCAGGGCGGCCTGAAGCAAGGCGTGAAAAGTCGTCGCCACCTTTTCCAGAGAAAAGCTGGGACGGGCATCGTCGGCCACGGTGGCACCTTCGGTCCGAAGGCGGTCGACGACGTTTTCCAGCATGGTGCGGCTCTCGGTGTCGATCGGACAATGATCGTCGTCGAGCCACGCCGCCACTCGGAACGAGCCGATATCGGTGGCCCGGGTACGAGGCAATTCCAATCGCCACGCCGGATGCTCCCAGCGGTTTGGGCCGGCCATCAACTCGAGGCCAAGTTCCAGGTCTGCGACCGAACGAGCCATCGGGCCAGCGACGGCCAGGTCCGCCAGCGTGAGGGTGCCGGGCGGACCGGGTATCTGTCCATGGGCGGGAACAATGCCGTAGGACGGCTTGTGTCCGACGACACCTGCCATATGGGAGGGGATGCGGATCGATCCGCCTATGTCGCTCCCTATCTCCAACGGGGTGAACCCCGAAGCGAGCGCCGCAGCCGAGCCGCCTGACGAGCCGCCCGGTGTTCGCTCGATGTCGTAGGGGTTGCTGGTCGTCCCATAGACGTCGTTGTAGCTCTGGAGGTCGCCGGCCCAAATCGGAAGGTTGGTCTTGCCGACCACGACGGCACCGGCCGACCGCATGGCCGCAACCGGCCATGCATCTTCGGTCGGGACGTGGTCGGCAAGAGTCGGGGAACCTGAGGTAGTGACCATGTCCTTCGTACTGAAGGAGTCCTTGATTGTCATAGGCACGCCGGCGAGCGGACCAAGGGCGACACCGGCGCTGCGGGCATCGTCTATCGCCGCAGCCTCGCTCCTGGCTCGATCGAGATCGGTCAGCACGACGGCATTGATTGGTCCATCCAAGCGGGCTATCCGGTCGGCGGCGTGCTCGAGGGCTTCTCGACTCGAGAGCTCACGACGGTCGAGGGCACCCGCCAGCTCTCCAGCAGACATCCAGTGAATTTCAGTCATGACGACTCCAGTCCAGTCAGTTGGACTGAAGTCTGTCAGACGACGGGCTGCGGTTTCACAGCCAGGGTGTTTGGCCTACTGCCCCATACGGGCCAGCAGCGCCTGTCGGGCACGGTCGGCTTCGGCCGCTCGTTCCGGGTCTGCTGTTGGTTCAGGCGTTGGTTTGGCAGCCTCGGCAGCCTCGACAGCCGCTTCTTCCGCCTCGGCCTCTGCCTCCATGGCCCGTTCCTCGTCCCGTGCTTCGGCTGCCCGCTCCTCATCGAGTTCGGTGACCTCGATGTTGATCGGCTTCAACGTCTGTACCGCCACGATGTCGAGAGGTGAAGCGCCGAACGACAGTTTCCGATCGGTGCTCGAGAATGCAATCGTGCCGTCGAAGAGGTTGTCGATAACACCAACCGCAAACCAGCCCTTCTGCTCATCGGCAAGGCGATTGACAACGTCGCCGATCACTACTTCACGGGCCCGAATTCGGGCGACCTGGACAAGGTTGCGTTCCATACTCACGTCAACGGCACACCGTGACCCACACCTGAGCTGTTGTTGAGAGAAACCGTCCTCAGGTGGCGACCGCAGACGGTGTTTGTGGGTCTGTTGGCTCAATCGCAGAAAGTTGAGGATTTTCTGTCACGTCGAGCGCCTATCGGGCCGATGTACTCACTGTATGTCGGACGTGAAATTCAACCCAGAACTTGTTCGGATCCCGAACAAGCCTGAAGAGCTTGGCTTGCCTATTGGCATTGTCGAAGATCTATTCCAGCGGCGCGTACTGGTAGAGCGCCAGACCACCATCCACGGTGTCGCCGATGCGCTGGGCATCACCATGCCGGTGGCCAAAGACATCGCTGACACACTCCGGGACAAGAAGATTCTCGAGTATTACGGGCTTGAAGGCCGGGACTACCGCATCGGACTCACCGAACACGGTCACCGGCAGACGGCCGAGCGAATGATTGGTGCCACCTACTCCAGCTTCCTACCCGTCTCGCTCAAGGACTACGTGCGGGTCATCAATGCCCAGCGAGTCGACATGAATCTGAACCGGGAGACCATTCGCTCGGCGTTCGGAGACCTCGTCGTCGCCGACGAGCTTCTTGACCAACTCGGGCCGGCCTTTCTTAGCGAGGGAGCCATCTTCCTCTACGGACCTCCCGGTACCGGCAAGACAAGCCTGGCCGAGCGGATGATTCGTCTCTACGACGACAAGGTTCTCGTGCCCCGGGCGGTGGAAGTGGACGGTTCCATCATCAGCGTCTTCGATCCTTCGACCCATGTCCAAGTCGAACCGCAGCCCATGGGAATCGATCGCCGCTGGGTCCTGTGCGACCGGCCGATCGTCATCGTCGGTGGCGAGTTGAACCATCGAATGCTCGATCTCGAGCACGACGAGGTCTCGGGCACCTACACCGCCCCTATTCAGATGCAGGCCAACAACGGCATTCTCGTAGTGGACGATCTCGGTCGCCAGGTTCTGCGGCCCGATGAACTTCTGAATCGCTGGATCGTGCCACTCTCACGAGGCATCGATTTCCTTCGACTGGTAAGCGGAGCAAAGTTCACCGTTCCCTTCGAGCTCAAGCTGGTCGCCTCCACCAACCTCGACCCCAATGAGCTTGGCGATGATGCCTTCCTTCGGAGGCTTCGTAACAAGGTGTATGTCGGCCCAATCACCGACGTTGCCTTCAACTGGATCCTGGTTCGGTGCGCTCAGGCTCAGGGGATCGAAGTAACTGCCGAAGGGGCTCAGCATCTCCGCAAGGTATGCGAGCATTTCATCGGAGAGCTTCGGCCCTACGTCGCCATCGACTTCTGCGACTTGATGATTGGTATCGCGATGTACGAGAACATCCCGAAACAGCTCGATATCGGGATGATCAACCGAGTCGCCGGGGTGTACTTCGTGACCGATGGCAGTCACGATCCGGCGTCGAGCCTCCCTCCCGAGCTTCGGGCCGCTGAACAGGCCGAGGCCGAGGCCAAGGCTGCAAAGGCCGCTGCGGCGCCACCGGCGGGGGCGGCACCCGTTGCCGCCATGGCTGAGCCGGCTCCCAAGCCCCAGCAACAGATGCCACAGCAGCAGAACCCACAACAGCACACGCCTCAGCCGCAGATGACCCAGCAACAGGCGGTCCAACCGCAGATGATCCAACCGTCGTCAGAGGCTCTGCCCCGACGCTGACTCAGGCGGCGAAAATGCCGCCGACCACCATGGCAACCCCGATGGGGAGGCCAACGGTGGCCACCACCCGGGTCGTCACACTGGCGAACGATCGGATGGTGTCGCCAGCCGACATGGCGAGCATCCAAAGACCAAGGGCCGGCACGGCGCTGGCGAGGGCCACCCCAGCCCCTCGTTCGGCGGCCACAGCGACAGCGACGATGCCAACCACTGGCTGCAACAAAACCGGGAACGCCGCTGGGAACAGCCCAACGAACGGGCCGTCGCCAAGAGCAATGGGCGGGTCATCGAACGGTAGCGACGGTCGGATCAGCCGAACGAGCGATGTGGCGGCAACTGCCAGACCGGCACCGATGCGAGCTGTTGGGCCACTCACATCGGCCCAATCAAGAAGTTGCCCGGCCGTCAGGCCGAAGAGCCCCAACACGACGGCTGTTGCTACTGCGGCCAGCACAATCTGGGGCGGTTGTAGACCCCTCAATCGATCGGCTTGTCGCATCGGGCCAAGAGCGACAATGAATCCAGCTGCGGCGAGCCACAGGGTCATGAACCACTTCCTTCGACGCCTCGAAAGTTGAGCAATGCAGACAGCGTGTGTTGCTGATCATCCATCTGCGTTATGTCGAATTGGAACCACGCCCCTGAGACCCGACCGTCGGGCCCCTCGGCTTGCCGTTCGACGATGACGTTTGCGGCACAGGCGGCACGCTCACGCAGCGCAGGCAACAAGTCGGTGAGCTCACCGTGAGACTCGGCGACAACGATCCATTGGTTTAACGCCTCGCCAAGAGTACCCAAGCCGGCCCCGAGGGTCGGACGGCCCCTGGTGAGGTACGTCCAGGTTGAAAACGTTCGCGTTGACTCGTAGCGAATCTGCACGCTCTGCAAGCCGGCCTGTCGACGGATGTAACGCTCCTGGGCTTGTGTCAGGGCCGGTGGGTTTTCCCACTGGGTCATGCTGGCGTAGCCATAGGCGGCCCAGTGGTCGGGAATGGGGGGCCACCACTCCTCTGCTTTGTCCCGATCGGGTAGGTAGTTGGCAATCCGGTTGGCCGGCGCGTCGAACCCCTCTTCGGGGAACGCCAGATGAAGATTGGCCAGAGCCCAGAACGACTCACCGGTATAGAACTTGGACCAGCTGCCCGGGATCAAGGCTCCCGTAGCTCGCACGTACCGGGCCGGAACAGAGCCATCGGCCTGGACTGATCCAGCAACAAAGTGCCCAAGTTCGAGCAAGAGCGGATCGTATTGTTCATCACCGGTGCGGTCGCGACGCTCGAGGAGCGCCACGATCCAGAGCGCACTGGCCCCAACTGTCACCGGTGCATCACCTGTGGCATCAGCGAGAGCCTGTCCTTCGCCCATGGGAAGCACTCGATCTCGAGCCCACGCCGATCCAGCGTCGGCTGCGTCAGCCGCCCCTGGCACACCGGCGCTCGCAGCCTGTTCCAGGGTGACGAGAATTCCGGCGTGGCGAACGATGTTGTAGCCGCCGAGGTCCTCTTCGGTGCTTCGGTCGTACCGGTAGAGATACGCGCCGTCGGCTTTCTGATTTTCGACCAGCCACTCGATACCGGCATCGATCGCCCCTGCGATCTCCTGCTCGCCGGCCGGACCACAATGCTCCGGTTGCAACACGACCGCTCGAAGTGCGAGCAGGCTGACAACCCACGCCAGGAGTCCGCGGCGGAGAGTCTGGGACAGCACAGCGCAAAGTGTCGCACGGGTTAGGGTCCAACTGGTGAAGTGGCGCGGATGGGCTCTGGCGGTACTGGCGGTTGCAGCCACTCTCTCCCCCGTTGTTCGTTCGAGAGATGGCTTCCCGCTCTCCAACTATCCAATGTTCACAGCGACCCGACCCGATGTCACCAACTTCGAAACAGCCGTTGGTCTGGATGCAACGGGTCGACGCGTTCGACTGTCGCCAATGATCGTGGGCGGCAGTATCGAGGTCATCCAGGCGGTGGCCGTCGTCGAAGACGCGGTCGCCGACGGCTTGGCCCAGCCATTGTGCCAGCGCATAGCCGAGAGGATCATCGGATCGGAGGAGTTCGCCGGCGTTCAGTCGGTGGCGATCATCACCGAGACATACGACATCATTCCCGCTCTCGCCGATGGTGCTCCGCCGATTGAATCCAGTGAGCACGCCCGCTGTGCGGTGGAACGATGAGAAGGATCTTCGGCCCTGTTCACGACATCGTCGACCGGTGGCTGTTTGCCTCGGTCCCCTCTCGTCAGCTGCTCATCCTTCATCGAGCGGTGCTCGGATCGGCACTCCTTTGGACCGTTGTTCGGACCCCCTTCTGGTTGGACCAAGCTGCGTTGTCAACGCCGCGTTCGTCTCCTGTCGGGGTGCTCTCGTGGTTGCCCTCGACCCAGCCTGCCACTCTGTCCCCTGCGGTCGTCGCCGGGCTCGCAACGCTGACGGGCGGCGGGCTTCTTCTGGCCCTTCTACGGCCTCGCTGGCCCTCGCTGGTCGCGTTCTCGGCTCTCGGTTTTCTGGTGCTGGCAACTCACGGCAACTCATGGGGCCAGGTCCTTCACACCGAGAATCTGCTGGTGCTTCACCTCCTCGTGCTGGCAGCTAGTCCGAGACCACCAACCGGCGAGCGCTCCCCCAGCTCACTGACCGATGGTTGGCCGGCTCGGGTAATGGCGCTTCTGACCGTCGGCACCTACGTCGTCGCCGGGGTGGCCAAGCTTCGTTATGGCGGAAGCGACTGGGTGTCGGGTCACACGCTGCAAAACCTGGTAGCCCATGACAATCTTCGGAAGCAGTTACTGGGCGACTGGTCCTCGCCTTTGGCACCGGTTCTTGTTGAGCACCGTTGGCTCTTCGGACCGGGAGCGGTTGCTGCGGTGGCGGTGGAGCTGGCGGCGCCGTTCGCCCTACTCGGTCGCCGAACGGCACTGCTGTGGTCGGTTGCCGCCTGGTGTTTCCACCTGACGGTGCTCGGCCTCATGGCAGTGCTGTTCCTCTACCCGTTGTTGGGTGTGGCCTTCTTGCCGTTGGCACTTTCTTTCGAGTCTGCGGAATCGCCCGACTCAGAAATGATGGCTCAGCAGCGGCAGGAAAAATCCGGCGGTCACGTTGGAGACTCTGCCAGTCCGGCATGAGCCTCGTCGGCCAGATCCAATAGTGCGCCGCAGTTACGGCACTCCCTTACATCCTGTCCTTCATGTGATCCGGTGCTCGGTTTGAGCAGTCGGTGATCGGTTTCACTTGCGGTCATTCCGCAGGTTGGACACTTCACGTGATTCGTCACAACACCTCCCTTCGATGTCTTGCTTGCGATGTCTTGCATCGGTCTCGAGGCCCGACGATGCGGGCCTTCTACCGACCCCTGTCGGCCGTTCGTCGCCGAACATGAGTCTTTTGGCCCACACACCGGCACTACGGTTGCCAGATGGCCGAACCGCTCCCGGCGCTCATCGAGGAGTTCTTTCTCGCCCGGCGACCCAAAAAGCACTCCGAGCACACCTTGGCCGCCTACCGCCGCGATCTTGAGGTGATCGTTCGGGCCCTGGAAGAGGTACTCAACAAGTCCGGCGGGGACATCGACATCGAAGAACTGAATGTTCGAACGCTCCGTCGAGCGTTCGCCGCAGTCTCCCACCAGTCGGCTGCAACCGTTTCCCGCACCTGGTCAACCTGGAATCAGCTTTTCACCTTCTTGGTGGCCGAGGGAGTTGTGCCAGGAAACCCAATGGCTGCGGTGGAAAAGCCCCGGGTTCCCCGTAGTCGACCAAAATCAATAACCGGCGACGACAGCATCCGACTGCTGCTCGAGACGGCAGCAAAAGGTCGGCAAACGGCGCGGGATCCGTGGCCGGAGCGCGACTTGGCCATCGTGGTCACCCTCATCACCTGCGGGCTTCGTCTGGCCGAACTGCTGAGCCTGACACTCCGATCGCTCGACGGGCCTCCGGGTGAACGGGTGATTGGCGTAAGGGGGAAGGGCAACAAGGAACGGACGGTGCCTCTCGAACCAGAGGTGGAGGCCATCCTCGCTAGCTACTTCGAAACCCGTCAGCGGCGGTTTCCGGGAAGAATCGCCGCTGACGCTCCCCTCTTCGTTGCCAATAGCGGTGAAGCAATGCGTCGGGGTGGGCTCCAGTACCTGATTGACCAGCTGTATCGAGAGGCAGGCATTCGTACTCGGGTGCCGGCGGGAGCTCTTGTCCACGCTCTGCGCCACACCTTCGCCACCAGCCTGGCCCGGAACGGCGCCAGCGGAACCGAGCTGCAACGTCTCCTCGGACATGAGTCGTTGGCGACGACACAACGCTATGTCGACGCAACCGCAAGAGAGGTCAGGCAGGCGGCACGCTCGAACGACGCGTATCGAGCGCTCGACGAGATCACGAGCACTCCGTAAGCCAACTAGGTTGGATTGGATCACTGAACCGGGCACGATGCCCGACGCAACCTGCGCTACCCGTTGATCAAGAAAGACTGAAGGCACAACGATGGCCCGTCGAATCGATGTCGAGCTCACCAGTTCCCGAGAGGATGGCTCGTGGACTTGGCGTGCAGCTGGTGCCCGCCAACCAAAGGGAGAAATGCCGGGGTCGCTTGTCTATGCCGGCGCGGTCGTCGGCGACGTCTGCAAGGTGGAAGCCGAGTTTCACGTTGATGGCATCGAGGTCACCGAGGTCTTCCCGCCCAAGAAGAAGAAGGATCGCTCGGTCGACTTGCTCGAGATGAAATCTCGGCCGCTTCGAGATGACGAGTTGGTCACCGAAGTACGGGCGCCCAAAGGTCGGGGTGGACGTGATGGAGGCCGAGGCGGACGCGACGGAGGCCGAGGCGGCCGTGACG
>CALHBU010000096.1 GCA_937930655.1 uncultured Acidimicrobiales bacterium
GGG
This sequence comes from uncultured Acidimicrobiales bacterium, assembly GCA_937930655.1. Taxonomy (GTDB): domain Bacteria; phylum Actinomycetota; class Acidimicrobiia; order Acidimicrobiales; family SZUA-35; genus JAHECQ01. The sequence continues at coordinate 4 of CALHBU010000096.1, forward strand.
CCTTGCCCTCACCCCGCTCTTTCATTGAGGAGTATTGGGTTGCTGCGTCTTCTTGTGTCTCGTCTGTTGGCCGCAATCCCCCTCATGCTGTTCGTGGCGACGCTGGTTTTCTTCATGATCCAGCTGAACCCGGTCGACCCAACGGCTGCGCTGCTGGGTGACGACACCTCTGACGCTGCCGTTGAGGCGGCCCGGGAAGAACTGGGACTAAACCGGCCTCTGCTCACCCAGTACGGCTCCTGGGTGAAGGACGCAGTCCGCGGCGATCTCGGCACCTCATGGTTCAACGGGGAGGAAGTCACCACCCTGCTCGTTCGCCGGGCCAAAGTGACGTTCTCGATGGTGCTGGGCTCGCTGCTCATCGCTGTGACCCTTGGTGTCTCCCTCGGCGTTGCCGCGGCCCTCAAGGCCGGTCGCTGGCAGGACCGGATGGTCACCGTGATCTCTTCGCTTGGCATTGCGGTACCGAACTTCTGGGTCGCCATCATTCTGGCTGCGCTGTTCGCAGTGCGGTGGCGATGGTTCCCCTCGATATGGACCGCCAGTCGTACCGAAAGTTTGTGGGGATGGATTTACACCATCATCCTGCCCTGTATCGCCTTGGGCACCGCATCGTCGGCCGCCATTGCCCGTCAGACCCGGTCGGCCATGATCGGGGTTTTGCAACAGGACTACATCAGGACCGCTCTGGCCAAGGGTTTGCCTGTCCGTCGGGTCATCTACAAACACGCTCTTCGCAATGCCGCCATCCCGGTGGTGACGCTGGTTGGCTTTCAATTGTCAGCTCTCATCGGCGGCACCATCTTTGTTGAGTTCATCTTCAACATCCCGGGCCTCGGCACGCTGGGCGTCGAGTCCATTCAACGGAACAATGTGCCCATCACGCTGGGTTTCGTGCTCATCACCACCCTGGTGGTGGTGTTGGCCAACATCTTCCTTGATCTGAGTTATGCCTGGCTCAATCCGAAGGTAAGGCGCTCATGAGCGACGTCATCGGGCCAGACGTCGACATCGTGAGGTTGCCGGATCCAGAGACGTCAGCCGACACCGATACCAAGAGCGGAAGTCGCTTCTGGGGTCGATTTCGACGTAACAAAGTGGCTCTGCTTGCCGGTGCGTTTCTGCTGTTGGAGTTGCTGCTCATTGTGGTGGCGCCGCTCATCACCAAGCACGACCCTAATCAGGCCACCAACTTCGCCGACTTTCTGAAGGGCCCGAGCGGCGAGTACTGGATGGGTACCGATTCGGTCGGCCGCGACATCTTTGCCCGCATCGTCTACGGCATCCGGTGGGCTTTCCTTGCCGGCCTGGTTGCGGTGGGTACCGCGCTGTTCATCGGAGTCCCGCTTGGCCTAATGATTGGTTTCTTCCGGGGCTGGGTCGACCGCATCGTGATGCGAGTGGTCGAGTCCATTGTGGCCATCCCGGCGGTCGTTCTAGCCATCGCCATCATCGGTGTGGTGGGTACCGGACTGGTCAAGGCCATGTTCGCTATCGGCATCGTCTATTCGATGATCATCACCCGACTGGTCCGGGCCGAAGTCTTCGCCGCCAGGGAAGAGTTGTACGTCGACGGCGCCAGGGCGGCCGGCGCGCCCAACAGTCGCATCATGTTCCGTCACATTTTGCCCAATATTGCGCCGGTCATCATCGTGCAGACCACGCTTTTGTTCGCCACGTCGGTGCTGGCCGAGGCGGCATTGAGCTTCCTGGGCCTCGGGGCCGACACCAACCAGGCCAGCTGGGGTCGTATGTTGCGCAGTGCCCAGGAATCAATCGACCAGTCGATCTGGCCGGCCTGGCCGCCCGGTTTGGCCATCTTCGTCACCGTCGTTGCGTTCAATGTCTTGGGCGACGGTCTGCGGGATGCGTTTGGCCGGGAAGCCCGAGGTGGTCGGGTCGGCGTTGGTGACGTCGAGAAAGTCATCTCGCCTGATGCCGCCGCTCCAGACCCAAACGCTCTTGTGTCGGTTCGCGATTTGTCGATCCGCTTCCCTCGTCCTGGAACGACCGACGATGTGACCGTTGTTGGCGGCGTCAACTTCGATATTCAGAAGGGCGAGGTCATGGCCTTGGTCGGCGAGTCCGGTTCCGGAAAGTCCATTTCGGCTCTCTCCCTACTCGGCCTGGTTCCAGATCCCGGACTGGCCTCGGCCGCGTCGATCATGCTCGATGGCAAAGAACTGGTCGACATGGACTTTGACGACCTCCGAAGTGTGAGAGGCAAAGAGATCGGGCTGATTTCCCAGGAGCCGTCGGCCGCCCTCAACCCTGCCTACACCGTTGGTCGCCAGATCGCCGAGCCGCTCATTTACCACCTTGGCCTAAGCAAGTCCGAGGCTCGGGCCAAGGCCATCGAACTCATGACCCGGGTTGGTATTCCCAACCCCGAGGTTCGCATCGACAGCTATCCCCACCAGTTCTCGGGCGGTATGGCCCAGCGGGTGGTTATCGCCATGGCCCTGGCGTGCGGACCAAAGCTGCTGATCGCCGACGAGCCGACCACCGCCCTCGACGTAACCGTCCAAGGGCAGGTTCTCGACCTCATCGGCGACCTATCGGACGAACTTGGGGTTGGCGTGCTTCTCATTACCCACGACCTCGGTGTTGTCGCCGACCTGGCCGACAATGTGGCGGTCATGTATGCCGGCCAAATTGTTGAGACGGGCAAACTGGCCGAGGTCTTTCACAATCCTCAGCATCCCTATACCGAGGGGCTCATCAAGGCCATCCCTCGCAACGAGGCCAGAGCGGGAACCCTGCCAACCATCGACGGTGTTGTTCCACCTCCCTGGGAGTGGCCCGACGGTTGTCACTTTGCTCCACGTTGTCCCTATGCCACCGACGCTTGTCGGAGCGGCACGGTCGAGCTTCGACCTTCGGCGACCTCGATTACCCGCTGCGTCCGAGCTGGCGAGCTGCAACTTGCTGGCGTGGCCGATGCCCGGGTTCCTGAAGGAGAGACCGTCTCTGAAGGGGGAATGCTCTGATGGCCGAACCACTACTTGAGGTCAAGAACCTCACCATTACCTTCCCCGGGGGCAAGGGTGCGTGGCCGTGGCAACGCCAACCCGATGTCCGGGCAGTGCAGGACATCGACCTCCGGATCGAAGCTGGTGAGACACTTGGTTTGGTTGGGGAATCGGGCTCGGGCAAGACCACCATTGGGCGGGCCATCCTGCGCTTCATCAAACCGGCTTCGGGTTCGATCCAGCTTGGGGACCTCGATGTCACCACTGCCGGTCGGGTACCGAAGAAGTATCGGCAATCGGTGCAGGTCGTGTTCCAGGATCCAGTTGGTTCGCTCAACCCGTCGATGGTCGTAGGCGACATCATCGGCGAGCCGCTCAAGATCCACTTCGGTATGGAAGAAGACGCCAGAAACAAGCGCTCGGGCGATCTATTGGAGCAGGTTGGCTTGGAACGGCATCATCTCAACCGGTACCCCTATGAGTTCTCCGGTGGTCAGCGGCAGCGCATTGCGGTTGCTCGTGCTCTGGCTACCGAACCACAGTTGCTGGTGCTCGATGAGCCGGTGTCGGCGCTTGATGTCTCGACCCAGAGCCAGGTCATCAATCTGCTGGAAGAACTGCAGGATGCAACCGGTGCTGCCTATCTCTTCATCGCCCACGATCTCGCGGTTGTTCGCCATATCGCCGATCGAATAGCGGTGATGTACCACAGCCGAATCGTCGAGAAGGGGCCGAGCGATCGTCTCTGCGAGGAGCCACGGCACCCTTACACCGAGCTACTATTGGCCTCCATCCCCGACCCCGACCCGGTCATCCAGCCCGGGCGGAGCGCTCGACGCCGAGAGCTGACAACCGGCGACGAGGCCGGTGC
>CALHBU010000097.1 GCA_937930655.1 uncultured Acidimicrobiales bacterium
GCCCGAGACAGTCCGGTGGCCACGAGGCGATGAACCAACCGATGCTGATGGGCGGCCATGTCGGCCAGCGCCAGACCACCGTGGTCGGTCGGGGTGTAGAACCACACCCGACGTTCGTCGGGTGGAGAAAAAGGCAGGTGCAAGACCGATCGTTGCTCGGCGGAGAGCGAGTCGAGCAGGACGCCACAAGCACCGGCCATAGCGTCGGCGACCTCTCGGCGGGCGTTCATCGACCTGGCCCGTGGAGGCCGAAGATGAACTCTGGATCGCCTGCCTCCCACGTGTTGTCGACCTGCGAACGTCGGCCGATGTCTCTCGTTCGCTCCAGCAGGCGACGGCCGACCTCGAGTTGCCGCGGCTCCCAAGCGGCCAGCGCTGAGGACACGTCGGGTGCGGCGTCGAGGGCCTCAGCCAAGGCCCAACCATCATCGGCCGCCTTGGCCGTCCCGGCTGCGGCATGAGGGCGAACCGAAAAGGCGGCGTCGCCGAGAAGACAGATGTTCCCAAAGGCCATGCGGTCGACCTCTACGTCATAGACAACTTGGAGAAAGGGCTCGGCCGTCCGCTCCACAAGCTCGGCCAGTACCGAAGGAAGCCGAGCTGCAGCCGTGGCTCGCACCTCGGCAACGTGATGATCGGTGGCTAGGCCAGGCGGCATCGAGAGGTCTCGACGCTCACCGTTGCGGTCGGTCAGCACATCGTCGAGGTCGTCACCTTCCAAATAGTTGCGGTACCAGACGAAGTTGATGAGCCGATCGCCGGGTTCGACCGAGCCTTCGAGACCGGGAATCGGGTACACCAGGATGTGGCTATTGGCGTACACGTAGTAGGTGATGGCATCGCCCAACCGCGCCGCGGTGCCCGGAGTCAGCTGAGCCTCGGGCACCATGCCCCGCCATGCCACGTAGCCGGCGTAGGTCGAGAGCGCCGTCGGTTGGAGCCGGGATCTGGCCATCGACCCGACCCCATCGGCACAGACCAACAGATCGGCGTCGACCGTACGGCCACCGAAGTTCACGGTGGCTCCCGACTCATCCGAGTCGAAATCGGTCATCTCGTGATCGAGCAGGTACCCCTCGCGGCCCCAGTGATCGAGCAGCCGGCGATACACCGTGTTCCATGAGCTGAACAGGTAGCGATGTTCGCCATCGCTGGCCACCGTGCCATCACGATGGAGATAGCGGATGTGATCGGTGGCAATGCTGACCTCGTCCAAGGCCAGACCGGCACGATCGACCAGGTAGCGATAGGACGCTTCGAGGAAGCCGATCCCGGCCCCTCGCTGTTCGAGCGGGCGGGGCGAGCGCTCGTAGACGGTGACATCGTGGCCGTCGTCCCGCAACAGGCACGCCGCAGTCAAACCTCCGAGCGACCCGCCGACGACGGCCACCGATGCCCTATCCATAGCTACGTGTTACGTCGAGGTCGAGAATCAGCCCGGTTGGCCGAAGGTGGCAATCTTGTCGACCCGACACTCGAAGAGCGTGCGACGCTCAGTACCCGACGGATCACGAAGCCCGTACTCGTCGCCTTCACCGATGTACTTCTGCCAGATCCCGTTGAGCTGCTCGGTCACCCTGGCGCCCTCGGTCGGATCGTCCTCGGAGATCTCACGATCGACGGTGACCTTGATGCTCATCCAGTGGTACATGTTCTCCGGATTCATGATCAGGATCGTGACCTGCGGGTTGTTACGAATCCACTGCGTTTTCTTGCGCTGATTGGCGACGTTGATGAGAACCTTGTCGCCTTCGTAGTCGAACCACATGGGCGTGAGGTTGGGGCGACCATCGCCACCCATCACTGCCATCACACAGGCCAGCGGCTTGTCCATGAGCTGCTTGTAGGTCTCGTCAAGATCACTGATGCTGGTGATCTCGTCCTTGGACCCGACCGAAAACTGGTTTGGCTGAACGCCTTCGGAAACATCGAGGAATTTGGCAACGGTGACCATGACAGGGTCCTTCTTGGCGCTCTCTGGGATGCAGGGTTCTGCTCGGCGAGCACCGGCGATACGAGCAGCCTGCATTTTCTATCAGCCACAGCAGGCAAAGAGCTGACGCCGTTACCTCAACCCCGTTACCTCAGCCCCGGGTGGCCTTGATCAGGTGGGGATAGGCGCCGGGATCGATCCTGGCGTCGATCAAGCGTGGTCGGTCCCATCCATCGGCCAAGACCGCAGCCAGTTCATTGGCCGAGTACACAACTGTTCCCGGCACGCCGGATGCAGTCGCGACCGTGGCGAAGTCGACGGGCTCGTACCGAACCGCTTCCGCGCCGCCATGGTTTGCCTGCTGTTTGATCTCGATGAGGCTGAGTGCGGAGTCGTTGAACACCACCGTTGTTATCGGCAGATCGAGACGAGCGACCGTCTCCAACTCGGCCAACACCATCGAAAGACCGCCATCACCGGTCAGCGCCAGGACTGGTTGATTGGGTCTAGCCAGGGCGGCCCCGATAGCTGCCGGCAGGGCGAAGCCCATGGTGGCAAGCCCATTGGAGATCAGCAGTCGCATCGGCTCCTCGACTGGCCACTTGGGCATGACGGCCAGAAAGTGTGCGCCGGCATCAACGGTGGTGGTGAGCCCCGCCGGTCGAGCAGCGGCGGCGACCTCAACCAGTTCGGTAGGACCAAACGCTTCGGCGTCGGGCGGTCTCAGGACAGAGCGAGCATCGGTACGGAACTCGGCGGCCGCCTCAGCCTGCCAGGCAACATCGCCCCGCTGAAGGGTGGCGAGTAGATCGTCGATCGGTGCGACCACGTCGACCGCCAACGGTAGGTAGGGCGACTCTTGGGCCACGGTCGAAAGCCGTACGACGGGAGCCTCGACATCCCAGCGGGCCGGGATGGGCTCGACCTCGTCGAGGCCGAGAGCGACGACCAGGTCGGCGCTTTCGAGCACTGGACGTTCCAGGGCGCCGTTGGTGAAGAGCCCGGCGTTGAGCGGACCTTCGGTGGGCACTACCCCTAGCGCCTGATAGGTGGTGAGCACCGGACAGCCGAATGTCTCCAGTGTCGGCGCCACTGCGCTCCCCCACTGGGCTGCTTCGAACCCGACGATCACGATCGGTCGTGAAGCGGCAGCGATTCGCTGGCGGGCCTGATCGAGGCGAGCCTCGTCGACGACGGCCAGTGGCGGATCCGAAACGACCTGCGTCGGCTGCTCGTGAGCAGGGTCAAAGTCCAGGTGCACTGCGCCGGCCGGCCAGGCCGTTGCGACGTCGAGTAGATCGGCCAGGTCCGCATCGTCGCTGAGATCGGCGACGGTGGCCGAGCGCTTGGTGACCGGCTCGAACAGCGATCGTTGGTCGATGCGTTGGTGCGGCACCCTCGGTGCCGAACTGGACGGCACGGTGTCGGCCACGACAACCAACGGGAAGCGATCGAGGGTGGCCTGGGCTGCGCCGTTGATGACCGAGGCCGCCCCTGGGCCTCTCGTGACGACGACCGGCGTTGGCTGGCCGGTCAGTCGCCCGTAGGTCGACGCCATAATGGCGGCCGCTGTCTCACCATGAGCGAGCACGAAACGGAGTCCAGCACCATTGGCCGCTCCCACGACGTCGAGGTTCGGTCCTCCGCCCGGCAGGCCGAACATGGTGTCGGCACCGGCTGCGGCCAGGGACCGAGCCAGGCGAGCACTTAGCGAGTCATTCACTGCCGAGAATCTAGCCCTGGTCGAGCAGGCGAGCGGCGGCCCGGAGGTCCTCTGATGAGATTGTCGACAGGGCTTCCATACCAAGGGTGGCCGACGCAGGATCTTCGGACAGTCGAACCGCCTGTCGGCTGGCTGCCTGCTCGAAGAGGTTGCGGGCGTAGCGAGCATTACCGAAGGCTTCGGTTCTGGCCGCCCGCTCGAAAATGACCATCAGAGTGGCTTCGGTGCCTTCGCCAAGGCGGTAGTCGGCGTCACGCGCCAGCTTCTCGGTGATGGCGACCAACTCGGCATCGTTGTAGTCGGGGAAGGTGATCTCGCGGGCGAAGCGAGAACGAAGTCCGGGGTTCGATTTGAGGAACTTCTCCATCAGCTTCGGATAGCCGGCGACCACGACGACGAGCTCGTTGCGATGGTCTTCCATCCGTTTGATGAGGGTCTCGACCGACTCGGTGCCGAAGTCGTTGCCTAGCCCCATGTTCTGGGGCGACAGGGCATACGCCTCGTCGATGAAAAGCACACCACCCAGTGCCTTCTTGACCGCTTTGGTGGTCTTGGCTGCGGTGTGGCCCACGTACTGGCCCACCATCCCGGCCCGGTCGACCTCGACCAGGTGGCCCTTCTCAAGCATCCCTATGGAGCCGTACATCTCAGCCAGCAAACGAGCCACCGTTGTCTTGCCGGTGCCGGGGTTGCCCATGAAGACAAGGTGCTGCGACGTGGAGACATCGGCCATGCCGTGTTCCTTGCGCTGGGCCTTGATCTGCAGGAAGGCCATCTGGGTTCGGATCTGTTCCTTGACCGATTCCAACCCGACCAGAGAATCGAGTTCGGCCTGGATCTCCTCCATGGTGCGCGGCTCGGCGTCGTTCTTCCGTCGAGCGATGGCGGGAAGGCGGTCGTCGAGCCGAATCTCGGCCTGCCGTCGCACCTGCTCGCCGGCGTCGCGAATCTTCTTCGCCAACTTGTCGGGTCGTCGCACCATCGGCTCAGACGCTAGCGGCGCTGCCGCTCAGTGAATCTGACCGACGACAGATGTGGGCGTGAACTGGGCCAGCAACCGACCCTCGCTCACCATCGCAGTTCGAAACTCATCCCAGTCGGGATGTGGAGCGCCGGACACTGCCTCGAAGTAGGCGACCAAGGCATCGCTGGTCGCGTCTCCTGGCTCGGTGGTGACCTCGGTGAGCTTCACCACACCATCGAACGCTAGGTATGACCAGGCGTCTCGATCACTCAGGTGTAAGACGACCCTGTTGTCCCGACGCATGTTCTTGGTCTTGGCCCGATCGTCGGTGACCGAAATATCGAAGGTGCCGGCCGCTCCGGCCGGACCCGAACGGTAGGCATAGGAGATGTCGGACGACTGCGGGCGACCATCGGATCGAATGGTGATGAGGGCGGCGTGGGTGCGATCGGCGGCCCAGGCGAGAGCGGTGTCCATGTCCATATAACCAAGCGTATGACCGGCAGGCGCTCTCTAGCTCAGCCCGCCAGCTGGGCAGTCCAAAGGTGAGCCAAGATCGAGCTGAGTAGTCCCGGTCCAGCCACCCGGAATCCGGTTTGTGTCAGCCGATCTTCGCCATGCTCAGAGCGGACCGCAGCCAAATGCCCCAGGGCTTGATCGACGCTACTCACATCGTCGAACTCGATCGGCATGCTGGTTCGATGCTCAGCGAGCTCACTCTTTGCAGCGACCTCGATCGGGCTTCCGGCGGTCAACTCCTTGGCCAAGCTCACCAGATTGGGGTGAACCACAACAGCAGCTACGGGGCCAATCGTGGGGTCGGTCGGATCGGGGCGTCTCGCCACAGCGCAGAGGGTCCGAAGGGCTCCTGCCGTTTGGTTCCCTTCTGGCAAAGCCAGACCAAGGCATCGCACAAGCAACCGAAGGTCGACGGCCAGCTGTGGATCGGGCGCCCCATCGGTTCTCAAGAGAGGCGTCGGGGTCTCCACGGGCGCGGCAGCCTCGGCGACGTTGTCGGGGTTAGCGACCCGCTCGACGGCATCATCGAGCAGCGTCGTCAGGCGAACTCTGGCCTCGACCGCGTTCGCCTCGACCTCCTGGCTCGGGGCCATGATCACCTCGCCGTAGATCTTCATCTTCGGCTCGGTTCCGCTGGGTCGAACGACAACGCGAGCGCCATCGAGCTCGAGTATCACCGCATCGGTTGCAGCCAACGCCTCGGAGCCGTCGGCCAGATCGACACATCTGGCCACGTCCTGTCCACCAAGAGACTGTGGAGGATTGGCCCGAAGCGACCGCATGGCCTGCACCATCACGGACTCTGGTTGGCCCGTCGATTCGAATCTGGTCGATTCGAATCTGAGAGCCCGTTGGCCGGTGACATGGACGCCGTGCCGCCGCTGAATGTCACCGAGGAAGTCGAGCAATGTGCGACCCTGCTCCAGGAGCTGCTCGACCAAGTCGACGACCACCAGAGCCGCGCTGATCCCATCCTTGTCGCTGACTATCGAGCCCACCGAGTAGCCGAGCGCCTCTTCGTAACCCAGGACAGGATCCAGTTCGGGATGTTGGCGGACCGCCTGCATGATCCACTTGAAACCGGTGAGGGTCTCGACGTGGCTAACGCCGTGAAAGTCGGCGATCCGTCCAAGCAGACGAGAGCTAACAACGGTGTTGACAACCAGACGGCCAGCCCCCCGGCTCGACGAACTGGCCAGAAGATGCTCGGCCAGCAGCGCACCAAGCTCATCCCCTGTGAGCAGTCGCCAGCTCGACCGATGCGGCACCGCCACCGCCAGCCGGTCGGCGTCGGGGTCATTTACGAGAGCAACGTCGGCCTCGATGCCGGTGGCGAGCTGTAGCAAGTCGTCGAGAACGCCCGTCTCCTCTGGATTGGGGAACGCAGCGGTCGGAAAGTCGGGGTCAGGCGTCGCTTGAGACGCCACCACCTTGGGCCGGTCGAAACCGGCCCGCTCGAATGCCTGCATCAAGGTGGCGCCACCGACACCATGCAGGGGGCTGTAGGCCACCGTCGCCCGGTGAGGGGACGATCGTCGAGCTACCTCCGAGCGGTCGACCAGCCCGGCCACCGCATCTACATAGGCAGAACGCAGCGACTCGTCGGCCGAGTTGATGAGTGGGTCGCCGAGCGGAGCTAGGTCGGCTTCGGCCAGGAGAGGCTGGGCATCGATGGCCTCGCTCACCAGCTGGTCGGTCGGTGAGGCCAACTGAGCCCCACCTCGCCAATAGACCTTGTAGCCATTGTCGTGGCGAGGGTTGTGGCTGGCGGTGACCATGACGCCCGCCGAGGCATCGAGATGTCTGACGGCGAACGCCAACAACGGCGTCGGGACGACGTCGTCGAAGAGCGTGACTCGAACGCCGGACGCAGCCAAGGCGCGAGCAGAGTCGGTGGCGAAGTCTCGACTGCCGTGACGAGCATCAAAGCCAATCACGACGTGCCGATCATCGCCTTCCAGCACCGAGCCAAGAGCTGCGGCAACAACTCTGACCAGCACTCGGTTCATGCGAAGCGGCCCAAGGCCGAGCTCTCCCCGCAGACCTGCTGTTCCGAACCCAAGACGCTCGGAAAACAACGAGTGAAGCTCGGCCGGCGGACCGCTCATCAGCTCCCCGAGCTGATGGCGAAGCTCGGGGTCGGGCTCGACGGCCAGCCAAGCGGCGGCCAGGCTCGCTGGATCGTCGCCCAGCTTGGCGGTTGGAACCGTCACCGGACCCTAAAAGGCGGCGTCGAGGGCGGCACGCATGTCGGCCACGAGCGAAGCCGTTTGGTCAACCGATGCCCCTTCGAGCACCCGACGCATCAGAGCCGAAGCGGTGATGACACCGTCGGCGCTCTGGCAAGCGGCCACCGCATGTTCGGGGGTCGAGATACCGAAGCCGATGAGCACCGGCACGTCGGAGATGGCCTTGACTCGGCTGCTCAGGATGGAGGCTGCGTCGTCGAGACTGGTGCGCTCGCCGGTGGTACCCATGGTGCTGACGCTGTACAGAAAACCCTTGGTCTTCTCGGCCAGCATGGCCAACCGGTCGTCGCTGGTGACCGGAGCCACCAACAACACGTTTTCGATGCCGTGCTCGTCAGCCGCCCGGTTCCAGTCGTCTGCTTCTTCGATGGGGAGATCGGGAAGGATGGTGGCGTTGATGCCGCTGCGGGCCAGGTCGGCGGCCAGGCGATCATGGCCGTACCGATACACCAGGTTGTAGTAGGTCATGGCCAGCAGCGGAGCCCCCATGGGCCGAGCTTCCAGAGCCGACAGCGCGGCGGCCGGGGTGATCCCGTTGTTGAGGGCCTGTACCGAGGCTTCCTGGATGGTCGGGCCATCCATGGCGGGGTCGGAGAACGGGATGCCGATCTCTACCGCGTCGGCGCCGGCGTCGATGACCGCCTCGACCAACTCGAGCCACTCGGGGATGATGCCGGCGGTGACGTAGGGAAGAAGGAGCTTGCGGCCACCTTCCCGCTTTGCTCGGAGCTCTGCTTCGAGTGAGGTAGCTGTCTTGTCAGTCATCACGACGGCTCCTCGTTAGCCTGACCGTTGGTGACACCCGGTTCCCGACCGGAAGTGTCGGGCTCCAACAACGCCTGGACTTGTTGCACGTCCTTATCACCACGGCCGGAAAGGTTGACCACGACGGTCTTGCCTTTCAGCTGTTCCTTCTCCTGAACCAGCCAGGCGATGGCATGCGCCGACTCGAGCGCCGGAATGATGCCCTCCATCTGGGCCAGAAGCTGGAAGGCATCCACTACCTGGGCATCGGTGACCGGGTAATACTCGGCCCGACCGTTGTCGGCCAAATACGCATGCTCGGGGCCGATACCGGGGTAGTCGAGACCGGCCGAGATGGACTCGGCCTCCAGCACCTGCCCGACCTCGTCCTGCATGAAGTAGGCCTTCATGCCGTGCACGACGGCCGGGATGCCCCGACCGACGGCGGCACCACCAGCGGGCTCGACGCCCACCAGCCGTACGCCCGCCTCATCGGCGAACCCGGCGAACAATCCGGCCGCGTTGGAGCCACCACCGACACAGGCGACAGCGACGTCGGGCATGCCGTCGAGCATTTCCCGGCACTGCCGGTTGGCCTCGCAGCCGATGATCTCGTGGAAGGAGC
>CALHBU010000098.1 GCA_937930655.1 uncultured Acidimicrobiales bacterium
CTCGGCATCGAGCTGATCTCCTGGACGAACCAGGAGGGTGTCGAGGAGGGCATCAACCCGTTCGACCACGGATCGAAGAACTACACCGACATCATGAAGACCCAGGCGCTCAAACAGGCACTCGAGGCCGGGGGTTATGACGCAGCGTTTGGTGGTGCCCGTCGAGACGAAGAGAAGTCTCGAGCCAAAGAGCGAGTTTTCAGCTTCCGGGATAAGAACCACCGTTGGGACCCGAAGAATCAGCGCCCCGAACTGTGGAATCTCTACAACGGCCGGGTTGACAAGGGTGAGAGCATTCGAGTCTTCCCGATCAGCAACTGGACCGAACTCGACGTCTGGCAGTACATCCACCTCGAAGACATCCCCATCGTGCCGCTCTACTACTCGGCCGAACGCCCTGTTGTTGAGCGAGACGGTGTGCTGATCATGGTCGACGACGACCGCTTCCAGTTCGACGAGGGCGAAAAGCCCGAGCCGCGCTGGGTGCGGTTCCGGACTCTCGGCTGTTACCCGCTATCCGGTGCCGTTGAGTCAACAGCGACCACCATGCCCGAGATCATTCAAGAGATGTTGCTGGCTACCCGCTCTGAGCGAGAAGGCCGAGTCATCGACTACGACCAGTCCGGCTCGATGGAAGAAAAGAAGCGAGAAGGGTACTTTTAGTGACTCATCAAAGCGAGCTCATCGCTACTGACATCGAGGCCTACCTGGCCGAGCATGAACGGAAGGACCTCCTCCGTTTTCTGACCTGTGGCAGCGTCGACGACGGCAAGTCGACCCTTATTGGTCGGCTGCTTCACGACTCAAAAATGATCTACGAAGATCAGCTGGCCACCCTCGAGGCCGATTCCACCACACAGGGATCGGCCGGCGACGAGGTCGACCTGGCATTGCTCATGGACGGCCTCAAGGCCGAGCGGGAGCAGGGCATCACCATCGACGTGGCCTACCGCTATTTCTCCACTGCCCGTCGCAAGTTCATCATCGCTGACACGCCGGGTCACGAGCAGTACACCCGCAACATGGTCACCGGTGCCTCGACGTGCCAACTTGCCATCATTCTGATCGATGCCCGCCACGGCGTGCAGGCCCAGACCAAGCGGCACAGCTACATCGCCAGCCTGCTTGGCATCCGTAACGTCGTTGTTGCGGTGAACAAGATGGATCTGGTCGACTGGGAACAGACTCGCTACGACGAGATCTGCGAGGACTACCGGGAGTTCAGCAAGACCCTGGATCTCATCAATCCGTACTTCCTCCCCATGTCGGCGTTGCTCGGCGACAACGTGGTCGATGCCAGCGCCAACATGGCCTGGTTCGACGGTGTCACCCTGATGGAGCACCTCGAGACCGTTGATGTCGAAGCCGGCGTTGACGTCGAGAACTTCCGAATGCCGGTGCAGATGGTCGTCCGACCAAACCTCGACTTCCGGGGCTTCGCCGGGACCGTGGCCGCCGGAACTATCCGTCCCGGCGACGATGTCGTCAGCTTGCCGTCGGGTGTCCGTTCCACTGTGGATCGTATTGTCACCTACGACGGTGATCTCGACGTGGCCGGCCCGGGCCGGGCCGTGACTATCACCCTCGCAGACGAGATCGACGTCAGTCGTGGCGATGTTCTGGTCAAGCCCGACGCCACTCTCAGTCGGGCCCACGATGTCGACGCCATGATGGTGTGGATGTCCGAGGTCCCGATGGAGATTGGCCGCAGCTACGTGTTGCAGTCGGTTAACGGCATGAGCAACGCCTCGGTGGCCACCATCAGGCATCGGGTCGACATCAACACGCTGGAAGAAGAGCCGACCAACGAGTTGGGTCTGAACGACATCGCACGCTGCGCGCTCAGCTCCGACCGAGAGCTGTTGTTCGATCCCTACGCCGACAACCGACATACCGGGTCGTTCATTCTGGTTGACAAGCTGTCCAACGCCACGGTGGCTGCCGGCATGACAATCGGGGCCTCATCGGTCTGGGATCGCCAACCGGATGCCTCCCTGAATCGTCAGGTCTCGGGAATCTCCGAAAGCGAACGTTCCATTCGTTTCGGTCAGCAGCCGTGCACCATTCTCCTCACCGGCCTCACTGCTGCCGGCAAGTCGACGCTGGCCACTGCGCTGGAGCGGGAGTTGTTTGATCGGGGCAAGGTCTCCATACGCCTTGACGGAGAGAATGTCCGCATGGGTATCTCTCGAGATCTGGGCTTCAGCGCCCAGGAACGGTCGGAGAACCTGCGTCGTGTTTCCGAAGTCGCTCGCCTGGCCAACAACCAGGGAATCATTGCCATTGCGGCGTTGGTGGCCCCCAAAGCCGAGGTTCGAGAGCGGGCACGGGAACTCGTAGGGGAGGAGCGCTATTTCGAAGTGTTCGTCGATACCCCACTAGCCGTGTGCCGTCAGCGTGACCCCAACGGCATGTATGAAGCCGCCGACAAAGGTGATATCCCACAGTTTCCAGGCGTGTCGGCCACCTATGAACGGCCAGAGGACATGCATCTCCGGCTGGACACGTCGGAGCAGACCGTCGATGAGTGCGTTTCGGCCATCATCGATGGTCTTGCCGCCCGCGGCTTCCTTCGTGGCTGAACCGGTTTCGAAGAACATCGTTCGGGCCGAAGGCCGGGTTTCTGGCGCCGACCGAGCGGCGAACTTCGGTCATGAGCCGCGGACCGTGTGGTTCACCGGCTTGTCGGGATCTGGCAAATCGACCTTGGCCTTCGCACTAGAGGAGGCTTTGATCGCCAAAGGCGTTGCCTGCTACGTGCTCGATGGCGACAACGTCCGCTTCGGTCTCAACCAGGATCTCGGGTTCTCGCCCGAGGACCGCACGGAGAACATACGAAGGATCGGCGAGGTGTGCCGCCTTTTCCAGGACGCCGGTTTAGTTGTGCTGACCGCCTTCATTTCGCCGTATCAGGCCGACCGGGCCCAGGTTCGCCAACTCCATCCCGATGGGGCCTTTGTCGAGGTCTTTGTCGACACCCCTATCGAGATCTGCGAACAACGTGACGTCAAGGGCCTCTACGCCAAAGCTCGAGCGGGGGAGATTCCAGAGTTCAGCGGTATCTCCGCCCCCTACGAGGCTCCCGAGAACCCGGAGCTGACCATCGACACCGGCCAGCCGTTGGCCGACTGCGTCAACGACCTGATTGTTGGTCTCGGCCTGTAAGTCGGCCAGGATGCAGGCTGTGGGCCGCATCGATGGGAAGCAGAGCATTCTCGACGCAGTCGTGACGGTGATCGCTCGAGATGGTGTCGAAGGCACGAACCTGCGCAGCGTGGCGATCGAAGCCGATGTCTCACTGGGTCTCATCGGCTATCACTTCAGCGGTAAGCAGGCAGTCATCACTGCGACCTTTGCCCGAGCAGCCGACCAGTGGATCGAGGCTGCCGAGACGGCTAGTGCTGCACCGGGCGACCCTGCCGCCCGGGTCAAGGCCCTTCTTGGTTCACCTTTCGAGATGCAGTGGCTGGAACCGGATCAGCTGACTCTGCGGCTGTCGTTGTGGACAGCAGCGAGAACCAACCCTCATCTGGCTGCCGTCGACGATGCTCTGACGACGCGCTATCACGACCTGTTGTGCAGTCTCCTGACCGCGCTCCATCCTCAGACACCAGCACAACACCTGGCCGAGATATCCGCTGATGTCATGACCATCCAGGCCGGGATTTTCGTGCACTGGTCTCGGGCCAACGATCGCCGCGGTGTCGATCGAGGTATCGAACGGTGTCTCCGTATTGCGTTGAGGCCACCCCAGGTAGAGGGAACCGTTGGGTTGTCGTCGTACGGGTGAACGGCAGCTTGGGGCTATCTTCGGGGTATGAGCATTCTGAGGTCGAACATCGACGTTCGAAGCGACACCTACCTCCAGAACCGGGCCGCCATGGAGCAGAATCTGGCTGACTACCAGAAGCTGGTCGATGAGGCGGTGGCGGGTGGGGGCGAGAAATACGTCGAACGCCACCACACCCGCGGCCGTCTGTTGGCCCGTGAGCGGATCGAGCTTCTGCTCGACCCTGATGCCCCATTTCTCGAGCTTTCGACCATTGCTGCCGCCGAGACTGAGTTCAACCTTGGGGCAGCGTTGGTCACTGGCATTGGCCAGATCTCAGGAACCGAGTGCGTGATCCTGGCCAACGATCCCACCGTCCGGGGTGGCTCGATGAACCCCATCACCGTGAAGAAGATCATGCGAGCGCTCGAGATCTGCCGCGAAAACCGGCTGCCCATGATGTTCCTGGTCGAGTCCGGCGGCGCCGATCTTCCCCACCAACTCGAGCTCTATCTGCAGGCCGGTGAGATTTTCCGCGATATCACCGCCCTTTCGTCGGCCGGTATTCCCACGGTGTCGCTGGTCTTTGGCAACTCCACCGCAGGTGGCGCGTACCTACCGGGCACCAGTGACTATGTCGTCATGGTCGATCAGCAAGCCAAGGTCTTCCTCGGTGGTACCCCGCTTGTGAAGATGGCAACCGGCGAGGATGCAGACGAGCAGGAACTCGGCGGCGCCGCCATGCACTCGAACCATTCGGGCGTGTCCGACTATTTCGCCGTCGATGAGGCCGATGCCATCCGGATTGGCCGCCAGATTGTGGCTGGCCTCACCTACCGCAAACTCGGCCCGGAACCCGACAGGGCAAGTGTCGATCCCCGGTACGACCCCGACGAAATCATCGGCATCGTTTCATCCGACCTCCGGGTGCCTTTCCCGGTCCGAGAGATCCTGGCCCGAGTCGTGGACGATTCGGAGTTTGATGAATTCAAACCGAACTACGGGCCAAACCTGGTCACCGGTTTTGCCCACCTCCACGGCCGCTCTGTCGGCATCCTGGCCAACGACCGTGGCGTGTTGCTCAATGAGGACGCCAACAAGGCGGCTCAGTTCATTCAACTGGCAAATCAGGTCGACACACCACTGCTGTTCGTCCAAAACGTCACCGGCTACATGGTCGGCACCGAGTACGAGCAGAAGGGGATGGTCAAGCACGGCTCGCACCAGATCAACGCCGTGACCAACTCCACCGTGCCCCACCTCACGGTGCAGATGGGCGGCTCCTACGGAGCCGGCAACTACGGCATGTGCGGCAAGCCCTACAACCCCCGGTTCCTGTTTGTCTGGCCCGGGGCCAAGACAGCGGTGATGGGTGCAGAG
The DNA here is from genome assembly GCA_937930655.1 of uncultured Acidimicrobiales bacterium. Taxonomy (GTDB): domain Bacteria; phylum Actinomycetota; class Acidimicrobiia; order Acidimicrobiales; family SZUA-35; genus JAHECQ01. The sequence goes on from CALHBU010000098.1 coordinate 5,150, forward strand.
CAGTTGGCTGGCACATTGTCCATCGTGGCCAGGCAGTCGGCGGCCGATCGAGGGCTCGACTTCGATGAGGCGGCCGATGCCGAACGTACGAAAACCATCGAGGATCAAATCAACCATGAGGAGCAGGCGACGGTGATGTCCGGTCAGTTGTACGACGACGGGATCATCGACCCTCGCGACACCCGCGATGCCCTCGGCGTGGCCCTCTCCGCTGCTCTCACCAACGAATGCCGGGGCCAACGTGGCTACGGCGTGTTCCGGATGTAAGGCCAGACCTATGACAACCTCTATCAACCGTCTTCTCATAGCTAATCGAGGCGAGATTGCTCGCCGAATCATGCGTTCCTGTCGGGCGCTCGGTATCGAAACCGTTGCCGTCTACTCCGACGCCGATGCCGACGCAGCCTTTGTGCAAGATGCCGACGTCTCGGTCGCGCTCGGCGGCAACACGCCGGCCGAGTCCTATTTGCGGGTCGATGCCATTCTCGATGCCGCGGCCAGGACCTCTGCCGATGCCGTCCATCCCGGCTATGGCTTTCTGGCCGAGAACGCAGCCTTTGCCAAAGCGGTCACCAACGCCGGGCTCCTGTTCGTTGGGCCGACCCCCGAGGTCATCGAGATCATGGGCTCCAAGCTGGAGTCCAAAAAGCGGATGGCCGACGCCGGTGTGCCCCTTTTGCCATCGGCTGAACTCACTGGCCTTACTGGCGGGGCTCTTACCGACGCCGCTACGTCAGTGGGTTATCCGCTGCTGATTAAGGCATCGGCCGGCGGTGGCGGTCGGGGTATGCGAATCGTCCCGACCGAGGCGGAGCTGGTCGAAGCGGTGACGGGAGCAGCCCGGGAGGCCGAGTCGGCGTTTGGCGACGGCACCATCTACGCCGAGCGCTATGTCTCTCCGTCACGTCACGTCGAGGTTCAGATTTTCGGCGACCAGCAGGGCCGGGTGGTTCACTTCCACGAGCGGGAGTGCTCGATTCAGCGCCGTCATCAAAAGATCATCGAGGAGGCGCCAAGCGCGTCACTTGACGATTCCACCCGAGCTGCACTCCACGATGCAGCAGTCAAGGCCGGTGAGGCCATCGGCTACACCAACGCCGGCACTGTCGAGTTTCTGCTCGCCCCGGCGGTTGAAGGGCGCCCGGCCGAGTTCTTCTTCCTCGAAGTCAATACCCGTCTGCAGGTAGAACACCCGGTTACCGAGGCCATTCTCGGTGTTGACCTGGTTGATCTTCAGCTCTCAGTTGCGGTCGGTGGATCGGTGCCAGCCCAGGACTCGATTGGCCCAGTCAATGGGCACGCCGTTGAGGCTCGGCTCTATGCCGAGGACCCCACGGCCGAGTTCCGGCCCAGCACCGGGGTCGTGCATCATTTCGATGTTCCCGGCGAGGTTCGGCTCGACACCGCTATGGACACCGCGGGGGAGATCTCCCAGTTCTACGACCCCATGATGGCCAAGGTCATAGCTCACGGGCCCGATCGGGTCACCGCCACTCGTCGTCTCGCTTCGGCTCTGGCCAGCGCCACTATCGATGGCATCGCTACCAACAGAGAGCTTCTGGTCCGCACGCTGCGTCACCCGGAGTATCTTGACCAGGGCGACAGTGCCTTTCTCGAACGAAACGACCCCGCCAACCTGGGCCGGCCGTTGGTCGAGGGCGAGCTCCTCGATCTTCACGCAGCAGCGGCAGCGTTGGCCGTGCAGGCCGACAATCGGGAAGCCGATCCTCATACGGCAACGGTTGCCAGCGGCTTTCGCAACGTGGCGACGGTTCCCCAACGCCGTTTGCTGACGCTCGGCGACGACGAGCTCAACGTCGACTATCGCCTGCGAGCCGGCGACCTGGTGTCCCTCGGAGTTTCTGGGAGAACCCTCGATACCCCGCAGCTGCACGATGCCACGGCGACCCGAGTCGACTTCTCGGTGGCGGGTGTACGGCGTCAGTTCGACGTGCGGGTACAGCCCGACCTGGTTTCGGTGCAGGGCCAGCATGGCTCGGTTGCCTTCGGTCGACCTCCTCGGTTCACCGAGCCGGGCGATGTGCTTGAGGCCGGCTCCACGGTCGCCACCATGCCCGGCACCGTCGTTGCCGTGAACGTAGCCGTCGGGGACATGGTCGAGGCCGGCGACGTCCTCCTAGTGATGGAAGCCATGAAGATGGAACTGGCAGTGGCAGCATCGGCTGCGGGCCGGGTGGCGACGGTGGCCATCGAACCGGGGCAATCGGTCGATGCCGGCACAGTGCTTGTTGTGGTCGAAGATCCCGACGGCGCCTAGGAACTTCGCAACGCCAGCTGATTCAGCTGAGTGTCACAATCAGATCGCCTTCGGTCACGTGGTCTTCGGGCTTCACGTGAACGGTGGCGATGGTGCCGGCCCGAGGAGCAGTGACCGGTAGTTCCATCTTCATCGACTCCAGGATGACCATCTCGTCGCCCTCGGCGACCTCCTGGCCAGCCTCCACGTTGACAACCCACACATTGGCGGTGATTTCGGTGCGCACCTCTGTCATAACGCAACGGTAGCTGGCGGTCGGTCCCACCATCGACTTACGCTCCGCCGATGCCCATCGATCCAACACACGAGACATGGAAGCCCGGGATGAGCTGGGAGGCCGCCCTGGACGAGATCGACTACATCAAAGGACTGGCGGCCGAACTCGGCGGCGACGAACGGGTTGAGCGCCAACACGCCGGGGGTCGATACACGGTTCGGGAACGAATCGAGAAGATGGCCGACAGCGGGTCCTTCATCGAGATGGGTTCGCTGATGGGCGGCGCCGAGTACGACGAAGACGGCAACATGACAAGCTTCACCCCCGGTGGCTATGTGATGGGACTGGCCGAACTCGACGGCCGACCGGTAGCGATCGGCGGCGACGATTTCACCCTGTCGGGGGGAAGTCCTTCCAATGTGTCGAAGATGCCCCACGACTTCGCCCAACCACTGGCGCTCCAGTACGGCATCCCCTACGTGCAGCTTCGGGAAGGGGTTGGCCACAGCTCCAAACAGGATGAGGACGAGGGCCACATGGGCCTTCCGCAAGGTCACCTCTGGTGGCAGGGGGTCCGGCTTATGACCAAGGTGCCAGTGGCCTCCGGCATCATGGGCTCGGTGGCTGGCTGGCCGGCGGCCGCCGCCCTGATGTCCCACTTCACGGTGATGGTGAAGGAGCAGTCACAGATTTTCCCGTCGGGGCCTCCCGTTGTCGAACGGGCCATCGGCGAGACGCTCACCAAGGAGGAGCTCGGTGGCTACAAGATGCACGTCTACGAAAGCGGCCAGGTCGACAATGTGGCTGAGGACGAAGAAGACGCCTTCAACCAGATCAAGACGTTCCTCTCCTACCTCCCCAACACCACGAGCGAGGTGGCGCCCCGGGTCGAGACCGGCGACGACCCTGACCGTCGACCCCAGGAGCTGCTCAACATCATTCCCGAGAATCGACGGCGGGGATACAAGATGCGGGATCTCATCGGGCATGTCGTCGACAACGGTGACTTCTTCGAGATGCGCCGTCACTATGCGGGGGCGGTGATCACCGGCTTTGCTCGCCTGGATGGTTACAGCGTTGGAATTCTGGCCAGCGATCCGATGAAGATGGCCGGTGCCCTCGATGGTGACAGCTCGCTCAAGTACGCCCACTTCGTTGATCTCTGCGATGCCTTCAACCTGCCAGTGGTGGTCTTCCTGGACATGCCGGGGTTTATGCTCGGCTCAGCGGCTGAACGAAAAGCGACGATGCGGAAGGGCATCCATGCCCTCATAGCATCAGCCGAAGCCGGCGTGCCCAAGGTCGAGTTCAACGTGCGAAAGTCCTACGGCGTAGCCGCTGACGCCCCCAACAGCCTTGGCCTGCCCGATGGCATCAATCTTCGCTTCGGTTGGCCGGCTGGCGAGTGGGGCGGCATACCAATCGAGGGCGGGGTGGCTGCGGCCTATAAGCGGGAAATCGAGGCGGCTGACGACCCCGATGCTCACCGCGCCATGCTCGAGGAGCGTTTACTCAAGCTCCGGTCACCCTTCCGAGCCGCCCACCACGGCGATGTGGTCGACCTCATTGATCCCCGGGAAACCCGTCGTCTTGCCTGCCGGTTCGTCAAGCTGGCCCAACCCCAACTCCAGGAGTTGGCCAAGCGGCAAAAACGGGCAGTCCGCCCCTAGCCGGTCAGACGCACTTGTTGGTCATGGTTCCGATTCCCTCGATGGTCGACACGATGGTGTCGCCGGGCTGTAGGTAGATGCGCTTCGGACCACCGACTCCTTCCGGAGTTCCGGTGAAGATCATGTCGCCGGGAACGAAGGCGATGATTTCGCTGAGGTAGGAGATCAGCTCGGCAATGCTGAACAGGAGGTCGGAGGTGCGGTCGTCCTGACGGCGGTCTCCGTTGATATCGCAGCTAATTGCCAGATCGGTCGGATCGTCGAACGAGTCGGGCGATACCAGGACTGGACCGATGGGTCCGTAGGTGTCCCGAGACTTCCCGAGGTCGAAATGAGGGGGCTTCGAGGCGAACTGCAGCCGCCTATCTGAGATGTCTTGACCAACGGTGAGACCAAGAACATGGTCCCAGGCATCCTCAACCGAGATGTCCCGGCCCGGCTTGCCCATAACGACAACCAGCTCTACCTCGTAGTCACCGGTCTCGGTTCGGAGTTCGACATCGACATTCGGTGGGCTGATACAGCTCGAGAGCTTGGTGAAGACCAGCGGCTTGTCCGGCACCTCAAGTCCGGCCTCGATGGCGTGCTTTCCGTAGTTCAGACCGATGCCGAACGAGTTGCGAGGGGTGGGAACCGGCGCCAGCACCTCAGCCGTTGCCATCGTGCCCCCGGGGGTGGCATCGGCCAGCTTGCTGGCAGCGTCGTGAAGGGCATCGCCATCAGTTATTGCCTGCATTGGGTCTGAACTCACTGCATCGTTGGTGAGCTCGGCCAGGTCGTACCAGTTGTCGTCGCCGTCGACGAGCGCCGAGCGGCCGGAGATATTGGCAAAGCGGAAGGTCATGGGCACAGCGTGACATGACAAAGTGGCGGCGGGCCAATAGCTCGACAAGGCTGTCGAGATGGCAGCCATTGAGTCGGTGCATGCAGAGGTTCTGAGCAACAACGCACTTGTCAATGTGATTGTCACCGTCCGAGACAGCGACGGAGGAGAAGGGGTCGGCGAGGCGTGGTGGGGTATCGCCGACAGCCAACTGGCAGCAGGAAGGACAGCGTCGCCGATTGTGGGTGTTGTCAATGATCTCCTGGCCCCCAGGCTGCTGGGTCGGGATGCGTCGCTCATCGAGCGTCTCTGGTACGAACTCTGGGATTGGGGTTACCGCTATGCCGACCAGGGCATCTTCCAGATGGGCCTGTCCGGTGTTGACCTTGCCCTCTGGGACCTGTTCGGCAAACGCGCTGGTTTGCCGGTGGCTGCGCTCCTCGGCGGACCAATTCTCGAGGAACTACCCGCCTATGCCAGCTTTCCACCTCTTCGAAGCGGTGACCGGCTGCTAGCGGAGACCAACAGGGCCCTCGAAGCGGGCTTCACTGCGGTCAAACTTCATGAGCTCGATCCGGCCTACACCGAGCTGCTTCGAAGTGAATTTGGCGACGATCTCATCATCATGGTCGATGTCAACGGCCACTTCGACCCGCTCGAAGCCATCCAATTGGGGCACCGCCTCGCTGAGCTCAATGTGCTGTGGTTCGAGGAGCCGGTGCGGCCAATGCGTGATCATCGGGCAATCGCTCGAGTAGGCGCAGCTATCGGATGTGATCTGGCCGGGGGCGAGAACGAGCACACGCTCGACGATTTCGATCGCCTTCTCTCAGCCGGCGCCCTGTCGTATCTCCAGCCGGAGATCACCAAGATCGGGGGACTCACCCCAGCCCGTCGAGTGAGTGCTTTGGCCGAGCTCCACAACGTCGCCCTTTGCCCCCACAACTTCCGCTTAGGTCCAGCGCTCGCCGCCTCGATCCAGTGGGGCTTTACTTCGTCGGCGAGCCGCTGGATGGAACTTCCCTGGGTCCCCGAAGGCACGGCGTTTTCTTTTCCGGCCGGGCTCCCAGCTCTTCATAGCGGGTCGGTGCGGCCCATCGAAGCACCGGGCCTCGGAACAGAAGAGTGGATGTGAACATGAACAAGTCCGCCGTTGGGCAAGACGTCGTTGCTGAGTTTCAGGCCAATGGCTTCGCCGTAACCGACAACATCTTCAGTTCGGCTGAGCTCGAACGTTTCGGGGCCGCGGTCGACCGACAGGTCGCCGAACGTAACGCCACCGACAAGCGAGAAGTAGGGGAGAAGACCCTCTATGAGCAATCGTTCATCCAGTGCATGCGTCTCTGGGAAACCGATGCCCTGGTGCGAGAGTTCGCCTTTCATTCTGGACTCGCCGAGGCAGCGGCCACGCTCCTCGGAGTCGAGCGTCTACGGCTCTGGCAGGATCAAGCGCTGTACAAGGAGGCTGGCGGTCGAGAGACCACGGCCCATCAGGATCTGGTGTTCTGGCCGATTGATCCCGAGGCACCGCTGATCTCGGCATGGATTCCCCTCGATGGCTCGACCATTGAGTCCGGCGCCATGGCCTACGTTCCTGGCTCTCATCTGGCCGGCCCTCTGCAGCCGGTCGATATCACCCATCGCACCGAGCCGTACGACATTCTCACCGATCCGGCGCTGGGCGGAGCAACACCCACCTGGATCGAGGCCCCGGCCGGTTCGGTGGTGTGGCATCACGGTCTCACCGTCCATCAGGCGTCGGCCAACACGACGGAGCACACTCGGCGGGTGTTCACTGTTGTTTTCCTGGCCGATGGCGTCAGACGTACCAAGCCATGGGAACTGATGCCGCTGGACCGGGATGGCATCGACGTTGGCGATGTCGTCGCCGGACCAGGTCTGCCGATCGTGTGGCCTACGCCGAGCCCACTGCCCGAGCCACCAGCGGTTGTGGGGCAGGCCATCGGCCCCCAGCACTAGTCACTGTCGCTACTTCTTGGCCATCGCTACTTCTTGGCCGATCGCTTCTTTTTGTCGGCGGTAGCCAAGCGGTCGTACTGGGCCGCCAGTAGTCGCTGGGAATCTCGCTCCTCGGCGATGTATCGACCAAGCAGCCCTCCGGTGACGGGATCGATGTTCTTGTCGGAAAACATCGAATCGAAGATGTCAGTTTTGGTGGTCCCTTTCCCGAACTTGAGCGCCCGGAACTTCTGCAGATCCGTTTTGTCGGAACCGGCGATGCCAACCTTTGAGTCTGCGTCAGGGTTCTCGGCCGGGGCTCGTACCTCGTAGCCGAGCTCCAGCATTCGTTTGGCAAACGCCATGCCGTGCTCGCCTTCACGCATGGCTACAAAACGCAGCGTCTTCTCCAGCTTCTTGTCCTTGGTGGTGTCGGCCCAAGTGGTGAAGATCGGCTCGGCCGCCGTTTCGGCCACCGAGAGAGCATTTAGAAGGCCTAGATAGGACGGTTTCGACATGGCCGCAGTCTTCCACAGCTCGAGGTGGCA
>CALHBU010000099.1 GCA_937930655.1 uncultured Acidimicrobiales bacterium
TCGATATACGGAGCGAGACGTTCAGCCTTAGCCAGTTCGTTGGCTTCCTTGCGATCGGCAAACTCGGGCAGAACTTCATCGCCGAATAGCTGCAGGCTTTCGCAGATGTGTTCGTGCTGGTTCATGCCGCCTTGCTGGAGAAAGATCACCTGATCGACGCCGGCATCTTCGTAGTCACGAACCAGATTGCCGAAGTCCTGCGGGGTGCCGATGCCGGGAGCCGGCCGCGACAACTTCTTCTGGGTTGCCTGGGCCATGTAGTCCTGCCAGAGGGTGGTCCGGCCCGGCACGTTGTCCTTGGTCACCAACGCACCCATGGCGTAGTTGAAAAAGCGGAAGCCGTGGATGCCGCGCTCGACCGCAAGATCACGGTCGTGGTTGAGCGAGAACGGGGCGACCATGGCGATGTTGGCGTTGACCGAGTGACCGATGGGAACGCACTCGTCCGACTTGATGATGTCGTAGTAGGCGCTGGCCCAGTGGCGGGCCTCATCGGGGTCCACGAAGGAGAAGGCCAGGGCTCCCAGTCCGTTGCGGGCCGCCACCTCGATGGTCGACCGGTTGGTGCAGGCCATCCACATCGGAGGATGCGGCTTCTGGAACGGCTTCGGCAGAACGTTTCGGCAGGGCATGGAAAAGCCCTCGCCCTCGTAGCCGGGATAGGGGTCCATCACCATCATGTTGGCGATCTGCTCAGCGGCTTCGAGGGCCAACTCCCGCTTCTGTTTGGCAGAGATGTTGAAGCCCCGGAGTTCCATGCGGGTCGCGCTCTCGCCGATACCGAATTCGACTCGTCCGGACGAAACCAGATCGAGCATGGCCACCGACTCGGCGGTGCGAGCCGGAGGGTTGTAGTGCGGGATGACCTGGCGGATACCGAACCCAACTCTGATCTGTTCGGTCTTGGCTGCCAGCAGCGGCGTGCCGGCGGCGCCGAGCTCATGCTGAGCCCGGTTGCGGAACTCGTCGAGCCGAGCGGCTGTGCGGCTCTCGGCGTCGAAGTCGGCTCTGGTGCGTCGAGCGGCGGTGACTTCGGAGCGCCAGTCGACGTCGATGTGGAACGGGCTGTCTGTGAGCAGCTGCTCCGGAGCGCTGCCTCTGCGGTTGCCAGCGACGTAACAGGTGGAGACCGCGACCAGGTGGGGTGCAACGTCGAGGCTCTGGAGGGTCTCGACGATTCTGCTTGGTCCCAGAAGGTTGACCTCGACCGCACCGTCGATGGGGGCATCGAAGCTGACGGTGGCTGCGGAGTGAATGACGATGTCGCAGTCGGCCAGCACGGCCTGGCTTGCTTCGTCGAGACCGAGGCCATCGGTGCCGACATCGCCGGCGATGACGTCGACTCGATCCTCGATGTCCTGCCAGAACTGGTCTTTACCTCGTTCTTCGAGGAGCCGGCTGAACGCGTCGTTGCGGAAAATCTCTCGTCGGGCCCGCTCGGCGGGAGTCGATCGTTTTCCGGGCCTGACGAGTAACACCAGCCGACAAGAGGGAACTGACCGCATCAACCGCTCGACCAGGGCAGTACCGAGGAAGCCGGTGGAGCCGGTGATGGCGATCCGTTTACCAGCCAGCGAGGCCGCTGTTCCTTTGGGTGGTTGTGTCATCTCGAGCCCATCTTCTCTACCATTTGGTAAGTGGCTCTACTCTATCGGCATCTTCGACCGCAGATGATGGTCTTGCACCGTCGATTTCGACGCCCATGAACACCAGACAACGAGTGCTCGATGTGGCCTCGGCATCCTTCGCCGAGCAGGGTGTGGCCGCCACCTCACTGGATGACCTAGCCCGGCAGCTGAAGGTGACCAAGCAGACGATCCTGTATCACTTCGGATCCAAGGATGGCCTGCTTCGCGACGTAGCCCGAGACGCCGCCTTGGAGCTCCACCGGCAGTTGCAGGACGGACTCAATGACAGCCAGCCTGGCTGGGACCGGGTGGAGGCGCCGGTTCGGGCCGCCTTTGCCTTGGCCGTTCGTCGACCCGAGCTGCTGGGACTCCTGCGGGAAGTGAGTCGGCTCGGCCCACCCTCGTCAGAGGTCGTTCTGGAGGTTCTGCAGCCGCTGATCGACGGGGCGGTAGCAGCGCTCCAAACAGGTATGGATGCCGGCACGTTTCGACGATCCGATCCCCGGCTGTTGCTGGTCTCGGCCTACGCGGCCACGACCGGTGTCGTCACCGAGGCCGAGGTGCTTCGGGCTGTCGGACTCGAGCTGGATCTGCGGGTCGCGGCCCGGCTTAGGCGAACAGTGCTCGACTTCCTGCGGGCCGCTCTCGCTCCCTGAACAAGACAGCCGGGAGCTACCGTCGTTGTTGTGAAACACGGTGTGGGGCAATTGGTACGAGATATCTGGCTCGGCGCCCTGATGTTGCTATTCGTTGTCTCAGCACCGTTCATTTTCTTGGTTCGGCCACAGCCGGCCGGAGCACAGGTGGCCTGCGACCCGGCAGTAGTGGACACGACCGGTCAGTTGGATCGCGATGCGCTTGCTGAGCCGTTGGAACGACTGGCCACGTTGGCCGACGTTCGCGTCGCTGCTTTCCAGTCCGTCGACGGCGGCGACCTCGAGGCCGAGATCGACCGACTCATCGACCAGTGTCTCAGCCTCGATGGCGCCCCGACTCGTACCTATGTGGTGCTGGCAGTGTCGATCGACGACCGCGACACCCAGCTCCGGTATGGCGACCAGTTCCGCTCCGAGCTCGAGCCCCGCTTCGAGGAGATCATGGCCGAGGAGATGAATCCTCGTTTCCAGGACGGCGACGTGACCGGTGGACTGCTGGCAGGACTGGAAGCAGTGGCCGACGAGATAGAGCAGGGTGTGGTCGCCGACGACGGCAACGCTGCAGATTCCGCCGGCGCACCGGTCGAAACCGACGATCCTGATGGGCTCGTGGTAGCCGGCGGTCTGGCTGGCTTGGTTGCGGTCGGTGGTGCCGGCGCTCTCCTTGTCCGTCGGCGGCGTCTCATGGATGCCAGGAATGAGC
>CALHBU010000100.1 GCA_937930655.1 uncultured Acidimicrobiales bacterium
ACCCGGATCTGGCCTGACGAGCTCAGCTGGCGTTGTACAGACGTCGAGCGTCGGCTCGGAGTTCGTCCTGAAAGTCGGGATGAGCGATCTCGATAAGGGCTCCGATTCGTTCGTTGACGCTGAGACCACGAAGCTCGGCAATGCCGAACTCGGTGACGACGAAGTCCACGAACGTGCGGGGAACAGTTACCGGCGTGCCTGTGGGAAGTCCGGCCACAATGCGGCTGACCCGATCACCGGTGGTTGAGAGCACCGAACTTGACGGCACGACGCTCACACTCTTGCCTCCCGGTGAGTACGAGCCAGCCATCATGAACACGGCTTGACCTCCAACGCCGGTGTAGGGGTGGCTGTCGAAGCTTTCGGCCGCTACCTGTCCCGTCAGGTCGACGGTCATGGCGTTGTTTATTGTCACGAAGTTGTCGATCTGGATGAGGTTGCGAAGATCGTCGGTATAGCCGAAGTCGTAGAGCTCGAAGGCTGGATTGCCATCGATCAGTGCCATCTCGTCCTGGTCGAGGGCGACGAACGCGCTCCCGACCACTTTGCCTTTGTGCACAGTCTTGTTTTTGCCGGTGATTACTCCCTGCTGGACCAACTCGGCAATCCCGCCGGTAATCAGCTCGGTCTGAACACCAAGGTCGTTCTTGAACCCCAGGTACTGGCCCATCTGGGACGCCACTGTTCCCACGCCCATTTGGAGCGTGTCGCCGTCGTTCACAAGCGTGGCTGCCACCAGATTGCAGATGGTTTCTGTCGAGTCCACCTCTTCGGCCGTCGGGCCGGGCGGAGCGGGGGTGCCGCCTATCTGCTCCTCGGCTTCTACAAAGAGGTCGATCTGGTCGACGTGCACGTAGTTCTCGCCGCCGGTTCGAATGTAGTCAGGGTGGATCTCGGCGATCACTCGTCGGGCGCCTTGGACCATGGTGCCGGAGAACCAGACGCCGGGGCCGAAGCTGCAGTAGCCGAGGGAATCAGGGGGAGAGACAGGTACCAGGTAGGTGTCGGGCGTGTTGCTGAAGCCGGCAGGCATCTCGTACCCACGCCAGGGGCCGACGGGAATATGCGCGGTTTCTCCGGCAACACAGGCCGCTCGGTTGGCCGGCGTGGCGTAGGTATCGGCAAGCTCAAAGGCGTGTGACCACCTGGGGTCGGTCCACGGGAAGAAAGCGGCCACATGGTCTATCCGGATTCCTTCGACCTCGCCCCGTTCGGCGCGCTGGGCCAAACCTCGGCAGAGGGTCATCGGCGAGCTCGAATACGGGGCGGCGCCAACGGTGCTGCCGGACTCGATCTGGCCGACAGCCGTTTCCAGGCTTACCAATTTTGAGCCGAGGCGGTCTCGGTAGTCAGAGGTTGTCATACAGAGACAGTAGTCGCGGCGCCAATGGGCGGTCTGGGTGAGTCGGCCTGTAGGCGGGGTTCTGTACCCGGGCCTGTTACCAGGATCCCGTTTGGTGACCATCCATCTGTGCGGTCCACCCGAACGCTCCGACCGAGATCGGGGGCGAGCAGCCCATACGTCCGTTCGACCTTGCTCCGAATGGGGTTTACCTAGCCGTCCGAGTCGCCCCGGACGCTGGTGCGCTCTTACCGCACCGTTTCACCCTCACCTGTGGCCGGTTGCCCGACCCATCGGCGGTCTGTTTTCTGTGGCACTTTCCTGCGGGTTCCCCCGACTGGCCGTTAGCCAGCATCCTGCTCTATGGAGCCCCGACCTTCCTCAGCCACAAGCGAACTTGCAGCCGCGGTCACCCGGCCAACTCACCCAGGCAGCTCAGGCTAGGGGCTCAGGAGCGAAGCTGGCGCCGACGGTTCCAATCGGCAAAAACTCCACCGGCCACTCCGAAGGTGGCGGCAAAGAGGGCAAGCATCGGGTATCGCAAGAGATTGATGTCGTCGCCACTGGCCAGTCGGCGTAGGAAGCCGAAGAGTTGCACGATGACGTAGCAGGCCAGAGCGGCGGCCGCTCCGTGCATCATGGGGGTATCGGAGCGCCGGCTGCCGGCCGAATAGCCGGCCACGACAAAGCCGATCATTACGACGAAGCCGAAGAGAAAGGCCAGGTTGCTGTCGTTTCCTTCGTCGAACAGCAGTGCGCTGATGACGGCGGCCGGCACGATGATCATCAGTCCTCGGGCTGCAGCGGCTCCGATGAGGGACCAATCAAGGTTGGGCACGCACCGATCGTACCTCGGAGCCAACGGCCAGCAGTTGTGTCGTTGTTAGGATCGCCGGACCATGCCCGAACTCAGAGGATCCCGGACCGAAACGAACCTGCGGGAGGCTTTCGCCCGGGAAAGCCAAGCCAGTCGGCGCTATCTCTATTTTGCCCAGAAGGCCGACGTCGAGGGGCTGCCCGACATCGCCGCCCTGTTTCGTTCTGTCGCCGAAAGCGAGACCGGTCACGCCTTCGGTCACCTGGATTTTCTGGCCGAAATGGACGACCCCGTCACCGGAGAGCCGGCTGACGCAACGGTCGACAACCTTCGGTCGGCCATCGCCGACGAGAGCCGTGAGGCTGACGAGATGTATCCGGACTTCGTCCAGGTGGCTCGGGACGAAGGATTCGTCGAGATCGCCGAATGGATGGAAACTCTGACAGGGGCCGAGGCCGGACACGTCGATCGGCTGGTCGAGGGTCTCGACGGCTTAAGCTGAGCCGAGGGTCAAGAACGAATTCTGTGGGCGTCGAGCGGGCGCTCTGACTACGGTGCCGATGTGAGCGACGCGACCCCCTCAACGTCTGAGTTCGAATCGACCCATGGTGGCTGGCCTGGCCTCTTGGGTCTTGTGAGTTCGGGACAAGACCTGAGCCGCCCGCAGGCCGAGGCGGCAATGGCCGAGATCCTGGCTGGGTCAGCGACGCCGGCCCAGGTTGCCGGACTCATTGTTGGGCTGCGACTCAAGGGAGAGTCTGTCGATGAGATGACTGGCTTGGCCGAAGGCATGCTGGGGGCCGCCGAACCTCTCACCGTCAGCGACGATGTCATCGACATCGTCGGCACCGGGGGGTCCGACCATCGCCGCAAGCACGCTCTTAACGTCTCGACCATGGCGTCGTTCGTAGCCGCCGCAGCAGGTGCCGTGGTGTGCAAACACGGGAACTTTCGGGCGTCGTCGACCTCTGGAGCGTTCGACTTCTTGGACTCGCTTGGCGTTAACGTCCAACTCGACGCTCAACAGCTAGAGGCATGTGTTGCCGAAGCCGGCATCGGCTTTGCCCTGGCTCGCACCTTCCACCCGGCCATGCGCCACGTTGGTCCGGTTCGAGCCGAGTTGGGCATCCCCACGGTCTTCAACGTGCTGGGACCCATCGCCCACCCCGGGCGGGTGAAGCGTCAGCTGATCGGTACGGCCGACGAGCGGCTGGCCAAGCTGATGGCCGAGGTATTCCTAGCCATGGGTTCACACAAAGCTTGGGTAGTGACCGGCTCCGGTGGTCTTGACGAACTCGGCACCACCGGGCCATCAGTGGTTTTTGATGTCACGCCGGCCGGTATCGAGCGGTTCGAGGTCGACGTCTCGACGCTTGGCATCACACCACCGGCATCAATGGATGAGTTGGCCGGCGGAGATGCGGCCGCCAACGTCGAGATCTTCAACGCCATTCTCGATGGCAGCGAGCATGGCCCTCGTCGGGACATCGTGGTGCTGAACGCTGGTGCCGGTCTGGTGGTTGCCGGTCTGGCCGACGATCTAGCTACTGGCATCGCGCAGGCCTCGGACGCCATCGCTGACGGTCGAGCCCGGGCCAAGGTCGACACGTTGGTGGCCGTCACCAATGCCTGAGTGAATTGTCTAGGGCGACGTTACTGGTTTGTAGTCGGGGAGGGCCGGTAGGGGAGAGCAGAGTTGGCCATCGGCGGTGACCAGTTTGACCTTCTCAGCGTTACGTTCGAGCCAGCTCGAGACACACAATGCCTCGTCCAGAGTGGCTGGCTCGGCGGTGGTGAGATCGGTGGCGCCGGGGCCCAGCTCGATGCGATCGCCTCGCTCGGTCTCCACCACCAATCGATCAATCGACTCCAGCATCGACAGGCGACGTTGCCGACTAACCGCTGCGACGAAGGCGCCGGCTCGGTCCCGTACTGCGGCCGCCTCTTCGAACCTCTCTTCGTTGGCCAGGGAATACATCCGCTGGTCGAGCGGGCCAAGAACGAGGTCGGGCTCGCCGGTGAGGGCCCGGACGGCCACGTTGACCACCGCCTGGTAGTCGGACTCACTGGTGGCACCGCTGCATGGACACATGGCGACGCCCAATTGCTGAGCAGTGCACGGTTCGGCCACGGGAAGAACGGCCGATTTGGCGATTCTTCCTCCGCAGCGGCGCAACGGGAGAGCGGTATGGATGGCGTCGACGATGGTCTCGGCGGCCCGGCGGGATGAGAGGGGCCCGAGGTAGACCCCGTCGCTAGATGTTGACCGAACAATGGAGAGGCGGGGAAAGCGCTCGGCGGTGGTGAGCTTCACGTAGGACGGTTTGATTGCTCGGCGACCACGACGATTAAACCGGGGTTGTTCGGCTTGGATCTGGCGAAGCTCGATGAGCTCGGCTTCCAAAGTGGAGGTGCAGATCTGGAAGGTGATGTCGTGGGTCTCCCGCAGCAGCTGAGCAACCTTGCGACGCCGATCAGAGGAGAAATAGCTGCGCACCCGACTCCGAAGATCGGTGGCCTTGCCGACGTAGAGAATTCGGCCGCTGGCATCGCGGAAGTGATAGACACCGGGACGACGGGGCAGGGGCTTGGTGAGAGCCAACTTTCGCCATTGTGGATGCCCAGTAATGGTTGGCAGAGCCACCAGGTCGTCGAGGCCGGTGACTCCCCAGGCCGATGCTCGTTCGATCAGATAGTGAAGAAGATCGGTGGTGGCCAGGGCATCCTCCAGCGCCCGGTGCGAAGGTTGATTGGGTAGACGGAGGCGTCGGGCCAGCTCGCCAAGCTTGAAGTTCGGGACCTCGTCAACAAGGAGCCGCCGGGCCAGGGCCAAGGTGTCTAGCTGCTGATTTCCCAGCAATGGTCCGCCCCACCGACGGGTGGCGGCCTGAAGAAACCCCATGTCGAAACGGACGTTGTGGCCAACGATCACGCTTCCGCCTATGAACTCCAGAAGTGATGGCAGGACCGAGTCGATCGTCGGTGCCGGTGCCACCAAGCGGTCGGTGATGCCGGTGATGACGGTGATCTTCGGAGGAATGGCACATCCGGGATTCACCAGTGTCTGAAAGGTGCCCAGGACCTCGCCGCCACGGACTTTCACTGCACCGACCTCGGTGATCAGCGATGTCTGGGGGCTGCCTCCGGTTGTTTCGAAGTCGAGGACACAGAACGTGACCTCGGCCAACGGTGCCCCGAGATCATCGAATGAGCGTTGCATGAAACCCCTTGTGGCTAGTCTGCAGCTGGTTTGCTGGCAGTGAGCGTGCCACCACCCTCTGCATTGGAGTCGAACAATTGTTCGACGTCAAGGGTTTCTGTTGGCTCCAACTACTATCGAGTAATGACTGCAAACCGCTACCGGTGCAATGCCTGCGGCAACCTCACTCGCTTTGATGTAGAGGTCACGCGATCGACTCGCGAGTTCCATCACTACACGGTTGGCGGAACGAGAGAAGTGGAACAGACTGAAATTCTTGCTGAAACGGTCGATGGGATCTCCTGTCGGTGGTGTGGCCACGGAGAATCCGTGGTGCGTATCGACGAAGGAACCGAATCGCCTGGTTGACCAGGAGGAGTGAAGAGATGGCTGCAGACCCACTTGCCAAGGCATGCGAACTTGCCTTCGAGGTGGCCCGACAGGGCGTTGAGACCGACCCACCGGTCGACCCACCAGCGTCCATGAGGAGTTTCCTGTACGTGGCACAGTTGCCGCCCCGCGCCGTTTCGGTTGCCCAGCGAGTCATCGACAGCGATGGTGCGTTCCGGGCCCGAGTGGCCGCCCAGGCCACCGAAAGCTCAGTCGGGGAGCCCGGCTACCTGTGGCTGACCCGGCCAGACGGTTGGCAGAGCGCGTATAGCTCACTCACCGGTTCGACCGCACCGTCCGACGGCAGTATCGGCGTCGCGTCTCCGGCTGTCCCACCTCCTCCACCCGCTCCCGGAAGTGTGCGGCCTGCCCCGGCGGCCGCCGCAGAGCGTCCAACCGCGCCCGTGGTCGCAACGCCCGCTCCCGCTCCTGCCCCCGCCGCTAGCCAAGCCCCACCCCCGAGCTTGGTCCCGGCCGCAGGTTCTGTCTCTACGAGTGCTGTCTCTACGAGTGATGACGCCTCGTCGAGTTCGGACGAGATCGAGACCGAGCTATCGAGCCTTCGCAATCTTGTCGACCAATTGGCTGAAGAACGAGAGACCGTTGGAACGGCGTCGGCTTCGCTGACCGCTCCGGTCGAGTCCCCAAGAACTGAGACCCCCACTGTGGCACCTTCCTCATCGGCAACGTCAGCTCCATCAGCTCCATCAGCCCCGTCGTCTTCCGCGCTAACCCGTCAGCTCGATGCGCTCACCGCCGACTTGCGTCGGGCCAGAACCGAACGAGACGAAGCTCTCACCGAGAAGGAAACGAGCATTGCTCGTCAGCTGATCCTCGAAGACGAACTCGCTACTCTCCAGACCGACATCACCGGTCTTCGGAGCAGCCTGTTGGACTCGCAGCAGTCTGCCGGCGAACTCCAGTCCCAGGTCACCAACCTGATGGCCGAGCGCCAGAGTGCAACCGAACTGGCGGCCGAGCGGGATGAGTTGGCCAAAAGAGTCACTGTTGCCGAGCAGGCCAGAGTAGATCTTGAGACCGAACTCTCCGAGGTTTCTGCCAAGTGGCAGGACGCACAGGTCGAGCTGAACTCTGTTGTGGAGCAGCGGGCGGCCATCGAGGTCGAGCTGACCAAGCTGCGAACCACTCGCAGCACGCTCGATGCCGAGAACGACGCCATGTTGGCCGACGTCTCGACCCAGCTCGGCGAGGTCCGAGCCGAACGAGATCTCTTGGCTGCCAAGTTGGAGACCACGCAGACCCATCTTTCGGCCACACGAGCCGCCGTCGAGAATGCTTCCGCCGGAATCAGGTCCGAGCTCGAGTTGACCGAGATGGCCGTTGGTGAAGCCGCCGATCGGTCTGGCGCCCTTGACGTCGCCGTTCGCAACACCAGTCAGAGACTCGCCGACTTCCACGCGACAAAGTCCAACGCCTCGCTGACCGA
>CALHBU010000101.1 GCA_937930655.1 uncultured Acidimicrobiales bacterium
CGGTGGCCAAGACACGACCGTCGTCGATGATGACGATGTCGGCGTCGAGAGCCTCTACTTCGGGGAGGTAGTGCGTGGTGTAAACAACGGCCGCTCCGTCGGCGGCCAGGGCTCTCACTGCGTCGATCAGTTGGAGCCGGGTCGTCACGTCGGCCCCGACCGTTGGTTCATCCAGCATCAGAAGCCGGGGTGCGTGCACAAGCGCGCAGGCAGTGTGCAATCGGCGGGCTTCGCCTCCCGAGAGCTGCCCGCCCCGCCGCTCGGCCAGATCGGCCAACCCCAGTTGCTCAGCCACCTCGTTGGCCCGCCTGGCTCTGCTGGCTCGGTCGAGGCCGGCCAGTTCGCCAAAGAACTCCAGGTTCTGACGAACGGTGAGGACGGTGTAGATACCGGTGTCTTGTGGCGCAATGCCGATCAGCCTGGCCGCGGCTTCAGTGTCGCCCAGGGCATCAACATTGTCGACGGTGACTGCGCCACCGTCGGGCCTGAGAAGCCCGGAGATTATTGACAGCATGGTGGTCTTGCCGGCGCCGTTTCGGCCAAGCAAGGCGACGATCTGCCCAGCCTCGACAGCCAAGTCAGCGCCTTGAAGCGCCGCTATGTCCCCGTAGGACTTGGTCAGACCACTCGCTTCAAGCACAAGGTGAGTCTGTCAGGTTGTCTTCAGGCAAGCCGTTGAATTTCGGCCGAGGTTCGGCTCCACCTCTGTTCCCAGAGCCCATTGAGGGAAACCCCCCAGGCCGGGCCAACGCTGCTTGATCCAGCCTGGACACATGGCCATCCATCCCCCTTCTCGTCAGATCAGGTCCGTGGCTACCGACATTAGGACCGGGCTCTCCACCGGGCTCTTCGACATCCCGGCCAGGGCATGGATGCCAACAGCCGGCTACGCCGTGGTTGCGCTAGTCGTTGGCTTTACCGCTGGCTTCTTCGAGGTGGGCTGGCCGTCGTTGAAAAAGGCAGTCCTTCTGCCTCTCGTCCTTATCGTCTATCCGTCGCTGTTCGAGGAGGTCATCTTTCGCGGCGTACTGCTGCCCCGAACGTTGCGGGCCGCCGGCCCACTGCGCCAGTTCGCCGCTGTCGCGTTCTCGGCCATCTTGTTCACCTTGTATCATCCGGCAAACCATTACCTGATCGGCCTGAGCGATACGTCGCTGTTCGTCGAGCCGGCGTTCCTGTTGATCGTGATGGCTCTCGGCTTCACGTGCGGCTATGCGTACCTGCGTAGTGGCTCATTGTGGATGCCAATCGCAATCCACTGGGCCACCACCGTGGCGTGGAACCTTTTCCTGGGTCGCTGACCGTCTAGCGTCGCGTCCACCGGTCACCGCCGAACGAGAGGAAGAGGACGGTGCTACGAAACGGACTGAAGTTCGTGGTGTTTCGGATGATCGCAGCAACCGGTGCCCTCGTCGCCGCCGTAGGCCCAGCCATCATGGCCACCGCCGATGGTTCGACCCTTCGAGGAAGCGTCAGCGACTACTGGAATGTGGACCCACCCCGACTCTTCTGGCTCCCGTTCAGCGTTGCAGCCGGGCTTCTGTTCATCGATGGCTGGCTTAGCTTCACGTCACCCGAACGCCCGGCCCAGGGACGCCGTTGGTACAACGTCGTGCTTGGAGTATCCCTGGCCGGACTCACCTGGTTCAACGTTGACGAGCAGACGACGGTACATACGATCTCGGCCGTGACTTTCTTCAGCCTCTTCATCGCGGTGATCGCCTACACGTCGGTGCTGGGCTGGACCGGACGCCATCGAGATACCGACGACGCGCCGCACTCGCCGGAGGCGGAGGTGGTGAGCGCCAAGGTTTCGCTCATCTTCCTCGGTTTGCTTGGTCTCACACTCGGCGCGTGGTGGCCCCTCGGGCTCATCACCTTCTTCTTTTTTGAGGTGTTCGCCCTGGTGAACTTCGCCCTTTTCTACGTACAGGGGATTGTCAGTCCCTTCCCCTATCAGCACTACGAGTTCAGCAACGATGGCGTCAACCGGTTGCTACGCCGGCTGCACATTATGAGCGCCTAGGCCACAGCTCCGACATCGCGGAGCTTGGCGATGGTGTCGGCGTCGAACCCGTAGTCGGCAAGTACGTCGTCGGTGTCGGCCCCGGGGTGGGACGCCGGACCCTGCACGGCAACCTCGGTTCGGCTGAATCTCGGAGCGGGGGCAGCTTGGGTCATGCCGCCAACCTCGATGAACGTTCCCCGCTCGACGTTGTGCGGATGCTGGGTGGCCTCATCCATGGAGAGAACCGGGGCGAAGCAGACGTCGGAGTGCTCCATGATGGCCGACCACTCATCACGGCTCTTCGTCTTGAAGAGATCGGTTACCCGCTCCTTCATAGCCGGCCACTGGGTCCGGTCCATTTGCTTGGCTAGGTCGGACTGCTCGCCAAGTCCCGACAGCTCGAGGAGTTCGGCGTAAAACTGGGGCTCGATGGATCCGATCGAGATGTACTCACCATCGGAACACTCGTAGGTGTCGTAGAAGTGGGAGCCGGTGTCGAGCATGTTGGTGCCACGCTCATCGTTCCAAACGCCACTGGCCTTCATGCCCCAGAACATGTTCATAAGGCTTGCTGCGCCATCGACCATGGCGGTGTCGACCACCTGACCCTTGCCGGACTGGCGGGCTTCGAGCACGCCGCAGACCAGTCCGAAGGCCAGGTACATGCCGCCGCCTCCGAAGTCGCCGACCAAGTTGAGGGGATGCACCGGAGCTTCGCCCTTGCGACCAAGCGGCTCAAGCGCACCGGCCAAAGCGATGTAGTTGATGTCGTGGCCGGCGGCCAGGTGGTACGGACCCTCTTGACCCCAACCGGTCATCCGTCCGTAGACAATCTTCGGGTTACGGGCCAGGCAGTCGTCGGGGCCGAGACCTAGCCGCTCGGTAACTCCGGGTCGGAAGCCCTCCATGACAATGTCGGCTTTCTCGACCAGTTTGAGCACTGTCTCAAGGCCGTCGGGGTTCTTGAGGTCGACACCTATCGAGCGTCGGCCTCTGGCCAACACGTCTTTCGGGGGATCGTTTGGGTCCCCTGGCGCCACGGCAGCCGACCGCTCGACCCGAATCACCTCGGCGCCCATGTCCGAGAGCATCATGGCGCAGAACGGTCCTGGGCCGATACCGGCAAGTTCAATGACTTTCACACCTTGGAGAGGTCCCATCCCGACACGCTACGAACTGTGGGCGCAGGGTGCCACTTTCGGCACATTGGCCTAGCAGATCACGATTGGGGTCAGCGACACTTACCCAATGCAGTTGCCGTTTCAGCAGGTCGATGTGTTCACCAGCGAGGGATATCGAGGAAACCCGTTGGCGGTGGTGTTCGACGCCGACCATCTGACCACCGAGCAGATGCAGCGGTTTGCCCACTGGACCAACCTCTCCGAAACCACCTTCGTGCTCTCGCCCACAGCCCCCGAGGCCGACTATCGGGTGCGAATCTTCACCCCGACGCTCGAACTCCCATTCGCCGGTCACCCGACACTTGGCACCTGCCACGCCTGGTTGGGCAACGGTGGCAAGCCAAAAGCAAACCTGATTCTCCAACAGTGCGACGCCGGCTTGATCTCGATCCGCCAGGACGGAGATCGGTTGGCCTTCGCCGCCCCGCCGCTGGTTCGTGGCGGCCCGGTTGACGGTTCAGACCTCGATGCTGTCGCCGCGGCACTTGGGATCGACAGGGAAGAGATCGTGGCAAGCCAGTGGATCGACAACGGCCCGGGCTGGATCGGAATCCTGCTGGCCGACCCCAACCGCCTACTGGCGCTCGAGCCTTTGTTCAGCACCTACGACATCGGGGTGATGGCGCTGACGCCCGAAGCCGAGACTGCGATAGAGGTTCGGGCCTTCTTTCCAAAAGACGGAGCAGTGGTTGAAGACCCGGTCACCGGGAGCCTCAACGCCTCCCTGGCCCAGTGGTTGCTGGCCGACGACATCCTTCAGGCTCCCTACGTTGCCAGCCAGGGCACTGCATTGGGCCGAGCCGGTCGAGTGCACGTGTCCCAGGACGCCGACGACGTGTGGGTCGGCGGTAGCACGGTCACCTGTATCGAGGGCACGGTCGCGCTCTGACTAAACGGCCCTGACCAAACCGCTATCTGAACAACCCGAGAACTCGGCCTCGCCGCCCCCGAGCCTGCGGGCGATGACAAGTACCATCGGGGCAATGACCCAATCGACCACGAACGTGGTTGCCGGCCCTGATCTCACCG
>CALHBU010000102.1 GCA_937930655.1 uncultured Acidimicrobiales bacterium
TCGGTCAGGACGAGCTCTTCGGACGAGGCGGTGGAATCAGTCATGACAAAAGGGTAGTGGGCTCGCTCCCAACGATCATGCCCGCCGACTCAGAGCGCAACCGCTCCGTCTGGTCTGCGGCTGCGAGCGGTGCCGACCAGACCAGCCTTGATGTCTGGAACCTGCCAGCCAAGATTTCCGTGGCGAATGACACCGTGGCGCACGATTGCTTCGTCAGCCATCGGACGGGGCTCGGCATCGTCGTTGACCCAGATTCTCATCAGCAGCCGCTTGCGCTCCTCATCCGGTTCGAGCTCGTGACCATCCCGTCCATGAAGGACCGCATAGTTGTTGACGAACTGGATGTCGCCCTCTCGGAAATCAACATCAAGCCGGTCTTGGTGAAGGATGTCGTCCAACGCATCGAGGGCAGCTCGCTCGGTGTCGGTCCATCGGCGATCGTGTCGACGTCCGGCAGCCGCCATCCAAAACCTGTTGTAGCGAACAGACACCGTCTGCTCGGCGACACTGAAGACCGGTACCCGGTAACCGCTGCTGGGGGTGTCGTGGTCGCCCTCCTCCCCTAGCCGGTCCCACTCGAATCCCTGGTAGAGGACCTCGAGAAGCTCGGGCTGCTCCTGGAGGAGCCGGTTGTGGGCATTGGCCGCACTGCCGAGCCAGCTCGGCGGATTGTCACCGGCCTGGCGGACACAAAGCAGCGACACATAGTCGGCCAGGTCAACGTGCAAACCCGACTTGCCGGGGTTGCCCACACCGCGGCCACCCTGGTTGGGGCGCAGTTTGCCGTCGGTCACGTAATGAATGAGTGACGCATCACTGTTTTGGGTTACGCCGTTTCCGATGTGGGCCAGCAACCCCCAATAGAGCCGTTCGAGGTCGCCGAGGTCGAGGCCAACAGGGAACCCCTTGAGCACAGCAAAGCCCCGTCCGGTTCGAAGTTCGGCCCGGATGGCCTCGACGATGGGAGCCAGCGCCCCAATGTCGAAGTTGGTGGCAGAGATGTCGACAAGGTCATGTTCGCTTACCTTCTGTAGCGCGTGCTCCAGTGCCGATACCTGCTGATCATCGAGCTGGTGCTCCCACGATCGGTCGCGTACGACGTCGCTTCCCTTCCACGCGCTGGCGTCGGTGATTGTCTGGCGGTGCATGCCAGCAATTCTGCCACGACAAGGGTTCCGCTAGCTTCTCCGGATGGCCCTCACTCGACCGTCATCCGCCCGCATTCAACCGGAGGAAGCAGCCGCCGCGGTGGCTCGAGAGGCCATGAAGACACTGCCCCACAATGCGGTGAACGTCCGCGCCACCATGGCTCATCATCCCGAGCTGAGCCGAACCTTCAACGGGTTTGCTTCCGCAGTTCTGACTGCCGAAGGCACCCCTCGCCGCCAACGGGAGCTGGTGATTCTCCGTATGGGCTGGAACTGTCAGGCCGTCTATGAGTTTGGCCAGCACACCATGTACGGCATGGCTCATGGGGTGACCGAAGCCGAGGTCTCGGCCGTCACCCGCCCGCTCTCCGAGCATCCGTGGAGTGACCAGGACAGGGCACTCCTGCAAATGACCGACGATCTCTACACCGACGACTGTGTCAGCGACCCGACGTGGAACGAGCTCACCGTCCACTGGTCCACCCCGGAGATCCTGGAGTTCCTGATGTCCGCCCTTTGCTACCGAGCGGTGTCGGGGTTCCTCAACAGTTGCGGTGTTCAGCTCGACGACGGCGTACCCGGGTGGCCCAGCTAGACAGAACCCTCAGAGGGAGATTCCGCCGTAGGAGATTCCGGTGAGATGAGCCATCTCTCGATCAAAGGTGGTGAGGTCGTCGGCACAGAACTGGTTCAGGTGATCATGACCACAGGCTCGGGCCAGCACCGCCATGAGATCGACGCTCGAGCTGAAGAAACGTTCGAGACGATTGGCTGCATCACGAACCACCAGCCGGGCTCGCAGATCCTTCTTCTGGGTGGCAATGCCGACCGGACAGTTGTCGGTGTGGCACGCCCGCATGCCAAGACAACCAATGGCCTGCATGGCCGAATTGGACACCGCCACCGCATCGGCACCGAGGGCCAACGCTTTGGTGAAGTCCCAGGGAGTGCGGAGGCCGCCGGTGACAACGAGGGTGATGTCTCTCCGGCCACGTCGATCCAGATGGCGCCTGGCCCGGGCGAGGGCGGGAATGGTGGGCACCGAGATGTTGTCCCGGAAGAGCACCGGGGCGGCACCCGTTCCTCCTCCTCGACCGTCGAGGATGATGTAATCGACCCCGATGCGAAGGGCGGCGTCGATGTCGTCTTCGATGTGCTGGGCCGAGAGTTTCACGCCGATGGGCACGCCCCCACTGGCCTGCCGCACTTCTTCGGCTGCGTCAGCAAAGTCTTCCTCGCAGCCGAAGTCGGCGAACGTCGCCGGCGAGATCGCGCTCTGTCCCTCGGGTAGACCACGCACGTCGGCGATCTTGCCAACGACCTTGTTGCCAGGCAGATGTCCGCCGGTACCGGTCTTGGCACCCTGGCCGAGTTTGAAGTGGAAGGCCTGCACCTTCTCGACCTTGTCGAGCGACCAACCAAAGCGACCCGACGCCAGCTCATAGAAGTAGCGGCTGTTGGCTTCCTGTTCTTCTGGGAGCATGCCACCCTCGCCGGAGCAGATGCCGGTTCCTGCCAGCTCGGCCCCCATGGCCAACGCCGTCTTTGCCTCCTCCGAGAGCGCACCGAAACTCATGTCGGAAACAAAGAGAGGGATCTCCAGTTTGAGGGGGCGGACCGCGTTTGGGCCGATGGTG
>CALHBU010000103.1 GCA_937930655.1 uncultured Acidimicrobiales bacterium
CGGGTAACGAGGCCAGCGATGGCGATGGGATCGATTCTGTTCATACCGGTCATTATATTTTCTGTTAGTTATATAATTCAACACCTATATATAGGCGGGTTTCGCTTCTATGGCGGGCTCATGCTCTATGGAGTTCATGCAGGTAGGTCATGAACGCGCTGGTCAAAGACGCACGGCCGATTCGTCGAGACGGTTGATGATTTCGACAACCACTTCCGGGGCGGTCATCGACGTCGTATCAAGCCACATCCCCGCCCGCTCGGTCCGCTCGCGGATCTCCGCATCCATCCATGACCACGCCTCAACGTACGGGCTCCCGATTGCCCGCCACCGCTCGACAACAGTCTCGAAAGACGGCAGCAACGTGACCAGATGGAAGGGGTGACCATCCATCTCCTCGAGCAGGTGATCGATGCGGTCGCCGATCAGGATGTCGTCGATCGTTGCGTCGAAGCCTGCCGACGCGAACGAACGCCCCAGTAGACATGCGTTATGCAGCCGGAGTCGGAGTTGTCGGGCTGCGTCTTCACTCATGTCGCGGGCCTCAGGCCACAACCCACCGGAACGAATGAGCTTGTGCATTTCGTCAGCCTCAACATGGGCCGCTCGTGGCAGGGTTTCAGCCAGGAGGCGGGCCGTGGTCGTCTTGCCTGCGCCTGGCAATCCGCTGATGACGATGATTCGGCCCTCGGTCATGCTGCGAGTCTCCCTTGTTTACTGCCCCGAGTTTGTTTTCTGAGGTTCGCCTATTCGCCGACCAGTTCGACGCTGTCAGCGGTGCCCACGAAGGGCACGCTGCCGGCGCGGTAGGCGTAGGTGATCAAACCGATGTAGACGTTGGCACCAAACGGAGCCGTTGGGCCCGGCAGGTTCCCTGAGCCTCGGTAGAGCTGCCAGTCGTCGTCGGCCGCCGAGCCGAGGTTGGGGGTCTGCCAATAGACGGTGAGGGTGCGGTCGCTGTTGCCAACGATCCGGATATCGGCTCGCCCAGCTGGTGCGGTGTTGGCTCCGATGTCGTTGACCCTCGAGTTCCCAGCGACAGTGTTCTTGCCCTCGATGGTGAACTTGGTGTTGCCCCGGTGGCCGACGACAACGTGGGCGCTGTCGGCGGCTTCGAGATCTGTCGAGTGAACCTGGATGCCGGCGAACATGAAGGTTGACCCGGCCGGATTGGGAGCCAGCTGGGAATCGGTGAGTGATCCGATGCCGACGTTTCGGGCGATGTACTCGAACGGGAAGGTCACCAGCTTGGCATCCAGACGGCCCTGCGCATTGTTGAAGTGCAGTGTCTGGTTGCCGGTGTTGTCGGTGAGTTCGGCGTGATAGCGCCCGTCGATTCGACCGACGTTGGGGAGCACCTCGGGATTCGTCGTGGTGTAGCCAAGGAGAGGCCCGGTGCCGTCGAAGCTGTCGGAGACGAGGGCGCCGCCATCGACTGGCGGCGGCTCTCCGTTGGGATCCGGCGTTCCATCACTGGGCAACCAGTTGTCCTCGATGAATTCGGGGGCGTTGGAGATCAACAGGATCATCTCGGCCCGGCTGTTGCCTTGGTCGAGGAAGCCTTTCCAGTACGCGCCGCCGGCTGTGTCGGGGGCCCGGCCCAATACGTTCGGGTACATGGCGTTGACGAATTCCTCGTTGGTGGTGTCTGCGCCGTACAGCATCTTGAACTCGTCGGCTGTCACGAAGAAGGCGGCGATCCGTCGGGCGCTCCACTCGCCCGAGTCGAACTGATCGAGCCAGAAGCTCAGGCCACCGACATCTGGTTGCCGAGCGAACACGGCCTGGTAGAAGCGGATGACGACGGAGTGAGCCGGGGTGAGCTCGGGGTTGGAGATGATGTCTTCGTAGGTCTCCATTGACGTGGCCGGAGGGGGTACGGCGACGAAACCGGCGATGAGAATCAGGAAGACGGCGAGAGACTTGGATGGCCGATGCAAAGGTGGTCCTCGGTTGAGTCTGGGGTGCGGGTGGCGACGATTGAGATCAGCACGACCCCAGGTCGTGTGGCTGACATCCTGGGGAGAGGCTAATGGAGCCACGGTGGCTCAATCGGGGACTCGGAGCCCGGGTCTATGAAGTTGTCAAGATGCGGTGCTACTGCGGGGAAGTGGGCGCTTGTCGAGCGTCTCCGGCGGGAGAGCCCTAGTGGACAGCGGCGCCGTCAAAGATTGATAGCTACGGCGAGCCGTTCAGGCGGCGAGCACGTGGTCGGGTTGCGAGCCAGTCGGGCGATGGGCTTGTGAGTACGGGATGGTTCGATGGACTGTCCCGTCTGGCTGGGACAGTGTCAGTGTTCGATCGGTGTCCATAGTGAGGATCCAGCCGCCCTCGTGGACGAGGTGGTGCCATCGCTTGCTGATGGGCACCAGCTCCGACAGCACCGTTCGCCCCGACTCGTTGTAGAAGATGGT
Organism: uncultured Acidimicrobiales bacterium; assembly: GCA_937930655.1. Classification (GTDB taxonomy): domain Bacteria; phylum Actinomycetota; class Acidimicrobiia; order Acidimicrobiales; family SZUA-35; genus JAHECQ01. Next base: position 2,415 of record CALHBU010000103.1, read on the forward strand.
GTGGTGCACTTCGCACTGGCTCCAGGGAGCCGCGCTAATCGGACAGCCGCTGTACATCGCTCGCAACGCTGCCCTCTGGCTCGGGCTCGCTGTCCTGCCTGAATGGGACACGTGCGCTTTCGCATCGGGCAACACGTCCAACCTTCTCAAGCCGGCATCGCAACACAGCCGACCCACGGTGGCCGGATCGAGCGTGGCACCGTCGTCGGTCTCGGCCACGGTCTCGGCGTGGGGTCCCGCCTCGAGAGTTTGCCGGTCGGTCAATACCAACATCGAGACGTTGGCCCGAGTTGACCCGGTCTCTCGGTCGACGGAGTCGCCACGGAGGATGAGGTCGTGAAGCGCCTGGGCCATGGCTTGGTCGGCATCCATGTCTCCGAGCAATTCGGGTTGTTTGCTGAGCCACCGGTACTCCCGCCCGAGGGCAGCCTGAACGGCGGCTCCTCTTAGTGGGTCCAGCTCGCCGGCGAGTCGGTAGCTGCTGCGATCTTTGGCCAGCGAGACCCGGGCGAAGGAGTCGGCGACGGCTTGCTCGGCTGCCGTCTTGCCGTGGTCGTCCCGCAGTTTGTCCCGCATGCGTTGGACCCGTTTGCGAAAGCTGTCCTCGCTCAATCGGGCCGCGGCGTCGGTGATGCGGGTGTCCTGTTTGGCCAGGACATCGATCTCGTCATCCGTCATCCGGGAGGTCAGCCGAGCGAGAACATCGACGTTGCCGGTGTGAACGGCCCCCTCGGCTATGCCCTCGCCAACTGCTGGAAACTGACTGGCAACTCGGGCCCGCTCGACTTCGCCTCGGGCATCAGCCCGACCAACTGTTCCGCCACCACCCAGGACCTCTTCGGCAATGGGCCCGGTGCCAGCCCGTTGATTGGCGAGAGCGACGGTGGTCAATGCGGTGACCACCCCGGCCGCCCGCCGTTGCAACAGCCGGACTTCACCCAGTAGATCGTCGACAACAGACGCTGCTGGTGCCTCCGAAGTCACTGTTTCAGCGAGCCCGATCAGCCCCTCGGCACACGCTCGGACCTGCATGTTTTTCGCTCCGAAATCGAATACTTGTTCCCCATTTGTATTCATACAACGAAGTATGACAGGTGGGTATGACAGTCTGAATTGGAACTTCGCCGAGTCAGCGCTAGCAACCAGCTGCGGCTGATATTCCCCGCTTGGCCTCGGCCCGAGATGGAAGACTCCCACTGTGCTCAGCCGAGAACAACGGGACCGCTTCGCTTCTGACGGGTACGTTCTGTTGCCCGCCGTTTGCCCCGAGGACCTCCTGGCGGCAGTTGACGAAGAGGTCAAGCGTGTTGTCGCCGCAGATCCTCCGAGCCCAGAAACCACCGGAACCCACTTCTACTTTCTGCCTCCATCAACACTGGCGTCGGCCGATGCTGCGCTTCGACAGTCCCAGGCACTGAGCCTTGCCCAGGAACTGACAGCCCCACATGAACTGCTTCATGGCTACGGGCACATCCAGATTGCACTGAATCTCCAAGCCTGGGAACACACCCCGGCAGGGCCGCACCTGGACGGCTACCACGATCCTGATCGACCGGTTCCGTTCACCCTGCTGGCCTGCATCTTCCTTGGCGACGAGTCATCATCATCGTCGGGCAATCTCTGGGTCTGGCCAGGGTCGCATCTGGCCCATGGTGAGCTGTTCAAGAGCAGGGGAGTGAACGCCCTGATGGAGACAGGTGGCCACTCGACCCTCCTGCAATCGCCTCCCGACCTTGGTCAACCGGTGCCGGTCCTGGCTAAGCGGGGCGACCTACTTCTGGCTCACTACCTGCTCGGACACAACAGCGGCGGCAACACTGGAAGCGAAACCAGACGGGCTATCTACTACCGGTTGAGCGCCGCCGACCATGAAGCACACTGGGCCGCATCGCTGGCCGACCCGTTTCTCGAGTACCCGACGCTCGGCCGATAGCCGACGAACGGTGAGTCCGACTTGCCTAAGGGGATTCGGCGTTCTAGCCAAGGGGGTGAGCGATCGTCCCGTCCCTTAGGGAGATCCCGACACGAGGTGAGCACATGACAGGACGACTCGACGGCAAAGTAGTTGTGGTGACCGGGGCAGCCCAGGGTCAGGGAGCGGCCGAGGCCCGTCTCTTCGCTGGCGAGGGTGCCACGGTGGTGCTCACCGATGTGAAGGCCGACGACGGCAACGCGGTGGCCGATGAGCTTGGCGCCGTCTTCATCACCCACGACGTCGGCTCCGCAACCGACTGGGACACGGTGATGACCCACGTGCAGTCAACCCACGGTCGACTCGACGGGTTGGTCAACAACGCAGCCATTTTCGAGCGCAACCGCCTGGTCGACACCACCGAAGACCAGTTGCGACGAATGCTCGACGTCAACGT
>CALHBU010000104.1 GCA_937930655.1 uncultured Acidimicrobiales bacterium
GCGGCTCCCAGGTCACCGAGACCGAGTAGATCCCAACCGAACCCTGCACCGACGTCGGGGCCTCTGGCTCTGGTTGGGAAACCCGGCCGGTGGCAACGATCGCATCCTTGGCCCGGTCACCGAGCAAGGCCGCACCCGTGCTGTTCAGGTGAATGAGGTCGGTAAAGAGGTGGCTGGCGTCGATGCCGGTGTTGAAGTCGGCGATGGTCACCGGCGATGGGCCAGCGGTTGCGAGAAGGGCGATCTCGGCGTTGAGCTGATCGGTCTGCGCCGCCTTCCCGGGGTACGGCGGAATCTGAGCCAGCACAACGTGAATCGTCGGGTTGACGGCCCGAAGCTCGACCATGATGGCTTCAAGATTGGCGATCGACGTCGCCACCGGCACGTCGTCCTGAACGTCATTCGTCCCCAGCAACACAAAGGCCACTTCGGGCACCTCGGCGATGGACGCCAGGCCGCCAGGAAGGCGGAGCAAGACATCAGCAGTGGTGTCGCCTGCCTTGCCCTCGTGCTCGTTGTCGGCCAGATAGCAGTCTTCAGTGTTCCGGCTACCGACGGCATCGACCTGATAGTCCTCGGCCGACAACGCCAGCAGGGCATCGCCGCGGAAGGATTCAAAGTTGCTGTTGCACAGCTCGGTGATCGAGTCCCCTACAAACACGATTGGGGTCGGGTCGTCGGCTGCGTCGACCGGAACGGCCATGGCCAACGTGCTCAGAATGCCGGCCGTCGCCAGCACGACCCGGCGTGTTCGTGAGATCAGTTTCATGGCGGGAAGCCTTCTGGACAGGTCGCTACGAAGATTGCGCGACGGAATCTCCAGTAATAGATGACCTGAAGGCCGGAAACGACTGGGAATTGCGCCTAGCGGGCCAGGACTCGATTCCGATACTCGTCGCTCCGCAAGACATCCTCGATCACCGGCTCCATTGATCCCGAGTCGGTAACGACTTGCAACGCGGCCCGAAGTTCGGCCGGCGATGGCGTGCGGTCGAGAAGACCGGAGTAGATCACGATGAGGTCGACGGCGGGCCGGCTCAAGGCCACGAACTCGGCCGACTCGGAGAAAAGGGCGATCAACTCGCCCCGAGGCACCCCGGCATCCAGCTGGCTGACCCAATAGTTGAAGCCCGCCCTGTCCGGCTGGCGGGCCAGAATCCGGTTGTAGACCAGCACCACGAATTGGTCATTGCCAAGGGCGCCGAACCGAGCGAGGAACTCGGGCGACCCGACGAACGAGTCAGCGATCGACGGAATTGATTGGCCGTTTTCATACCTGTCGACCCAGTAGAGGAAGCCGCCCTGATCCGGCGCCCTGTCGAAGAGTGCGAGGTACAGCCGCGCGACGCGACGCTCGGGGTCCATCTCCGGCGCTCCGACGAAGGAGACGATCGCCGGCGCCATGTCTGCTTCGCTGTCGAGCCGGCCGGCCCAGTAGTCGAGCCCGGAGCGGTCGGGCGATCGTCCAAGGAAGTCTCGATAGACCTGAGCGACGAAATCACTGGCAGAGTCAAACGGTTCGAACAACCGGGTCACGGCGACCTGACGGGAGGAACTGGTGGCACTCTCTCCCCGCGAGTTGATGGCTGCCACCTTCACCGTCCAACCGCCGGATCGAACGTTGGGACGGGTCACGCTGGTGCCGGTGACGATCTCTACCGAATCGCCAAAATCGACCCGGTAGCCGGTTATCGGGCTATTGCCATCGCTTTCCGGCTCGAGCCAGCTGACAACCAGGTCCCGGTTCTCGACCGAAAGGGTCACCACTCGTGGAGGCTCGGGCACGGTACGAACCGACACGGTGCCTCCGCTCGACCATGGGCCGGCACCTGCCGAGTTACGGGCTCGCACCCTCAGCTGATGATCGGCGGCCGCCACCCCTTCGAAGGTTGTGGACTCATCAACCACGACGACGCTGGCACTGCCCAGCTCGACTTCATAGTCGACCAGGTCGCCGCCATCATCGGCCGGCGGGTCCCAGTTGATCTCCACCTTTTGGCCGTCGACATCATGGGAAACCGATCGGGGAGGTCCGGGGATCTTACGTGTCGTAAGCGAGGCGGTTGCCTCAGCGCTCTCGCCGATTCGGTTGAACGCCACAACGGTCACGACATGTTCTCCGCTCGGAACGCCGGTGAACCTCACCGACCGCCGGGCCGAACCGAGATTCCGCTCCACACCATCCAGAGTCACCCGATAGCCGGTGACCGGTGCACCCCCGTCCGAGGCTGGTTCTTCCCAGCGGACAAGGAGCTGCCCCTGGCTCTCCTCGACGATCGTGACGCCCAGCGGAACTGATGGCGGGTCGACAACATCTACGGTTAGGCGAGCCCAACCCGACCCGCCGTCAGCGTTGGTGGCCCGAACAAATACCTCGTACCGGCCAACAGGAGGCCGGTCGAACACCAGGTTGAGTTCCTGGGTGGTTTCTCGGGCCAACTGGATTCGATCGATGGTGCCGTCGCCGTCAAGATCCTCTGCGGTACGGAGTAGCACCACGTAGGTAATCGGGGTGACCCCGCCATCATTGGCCGGAACCTGCCAGGACACACCAATGCCGCCCGTGGCCCCCACTGTTGCCACGACTGATCGTGGAGCAGTCGGCTGAGCCGCCAGCGCAGGCGACGAAACCAGCACGGTTGCCATCATCGCCAGCACCAGCCACAGACCGCCGACGACCGCATACGGTCGGCGCCGACGCTCTACACACCTCGAACGAGCTACATCACCCACATCACCCACATCACCCACACAGGTCAGATAACCACTATGTGTGAGAACTGCCAAGTTGACCGATGAGCAAGCGGGTCCTCAGTAGTGCCAGCGTTGATGGCGCCGGAGGGCCGACGGCTCAGCAGCTCTGGTATCGGCATCCTGCCCGGGCCGAAGCGAACGGAGGATGATCCGATTTCGAACGTGGTACGCCTGGACCCGGTAACGAGCGTCGAGACCCGGTCCACAGCTGGCAGTCCCGAGTCCAGCGTGAGCCGCGTCGAGTCGGAGGACAGTGGCATCCCGTCGGGTGAGCTCATGAGGGTGGGATGCGGTCGCCACATCGGAGCCCCGCATATGTAGCGCACAGCAATCAAACCGATAGTCCCCCACCGCCAGGAGCCCAGCCCCGGTCGACGTCCGGAGGGCCGCCCAGCGCACATCGGTGCGGTTCCCTGTCTCCTGAGGTCGGGCGTAGGGAAAGAACGCATCGGTGACTGTTGTGTTGTGTCGATCGACGAAAAGTCCCCTGTGTCGATCGGGATAGGACTCTTCGGGCCCTGGACCCAGCCACTCGAAATGCTCCAGTTCAGACGGGAGCTCGACTTCCAATCCGACGCGTAGCAATGAAGGAAGCTCGAGATCGGCTCGGGCCCGAACGTCCACAGCCACATCACCGTTGGCCGCCACCAGCCAACAAACCTCTAGGGCCAACCGCTCAGCGAAACCGACAACGAAGCTGGCCGAAGCACTACTGACCGACGCAATACTGGCCGACGAACTTCCCGGCTCGGTGCCAGGTGCTCCCAGTGTCGGCGGCTGAAGCGCGACCGGTCGGGCGTCCTCCAGCCCCAGCGCCCGGAGCCGGTCGACCAACATCTCGTCGCCGAATGTCGCGGCATCGTTGTCGGTCGGTGGTCGCCAGATGCCCACCTGAGACCAGCTCACCGGCCAGTCGGCGCCGTCGAGAACCAGACCGCGTAGCGCCCCGTCGGCCGAGATTCGCAGCTCGGTTCGGCCTCCGACCAATACGACGTCGCCGCCGTCCAACGCAGCACCAACCGTCGAGTCGTAGCGATCGGTCGAAACAACTGGTTGACCGGGTCGACCAGCGGGCACCGGCAACTCGTCCCACGCCACGACATGACCCGCTGGGGTCAGAGCGGTGGCCGCAGGCTGAACCCATTGACACCGCAACAGCGTGTCCGGGGCCATAGGTGAGCAATCGACCGGGAGGCCCAGCTCGATGCTGGACCCTGCGGCTGCAACGACCTCAGGGACTATCCCGCTATCGAGAACGCTCCCATGTCGGACGAGCGACCAATGAAGCTCGAGGTCTGAGAGGTCGGTGTGCGACCGACGGTTTCGCACAGCCAAGCGCACCATTCCGTAGCGTTCGCCAACCCACGAGGTCGTCACTGGCCGATACACCCAGGCCACGTGACGCAACGCCGGATGGGGCCGGCGGTCGGCATCGACCAGACCGTTGCAATTGAAGTTGCGGTCGTTGGGTTTGTCGCCGAAGTCGCCGCCGTAGGCCCACCAACGCTCGCCATCTTCGGTGAAGCGGGCCAGCCCCTGATCGACCCAGTCCCAGATGAACCCGCCGCCGGCCCGATGCAGTTGATCGACGATGTCCCAATAGCTTTCGATGTCTCCGTTCGAGTTCCCCATGGCATGGCTGTACTCGCACATGATCACCGGTCGATCGTCGGCCAACGAGGCCAATCGTTCCAGCTCTCCGAGGGTCGGGTACATAGGGCCGATGATGTCGACGATCGGGTCAGTTTCGGCCGGGTGATAGGCGATTGGTCGTGTTGGATCAACCTCCCGAATGGCATCGGCCATGGCCCGGTGGTTCGGGCCGAAGCCCGACTCGTTGCCCAGCGACCAGCAAACGATCGATGGGTGATTCCTATCCCGCAAAGCCATGCGCCGACCACGAGCAACGAAGGCATCCTTGAAGGCCTCGTCGTTGGTCGGCAGCCGCTCGGCATCGCCGACCAGGCCGTGGGTCTCAACGTTTGCTTCGTCCATGACGTAGAAGCCGTAGCGGTCACAGAGGTGAT
>CALHBU010000105.1 GCA_937930655.1 uncultured Acidimicrobiales bacterium
CCGCTGGGAGCTTGTGCTCCCAGCGGCTTCGAGATCCTTGACCCAAGTTTCGATGTCTTAGGTCGGTCTCTCCCGCTGGGAGTGATGCTTCGGTGCGAAGGTCTGGAAACCAGTGGTCTTCTGCTCAGAGAGCCACGAAGCGTTGGCGGTCCGGACGGTGCGGTGATCGGCATCGGTGCAAATCACAGGCATGGTGCGAGTGCGGAGTACAGAGGTGTAGTTCGGCACGGTTGGGGCACCAAAGACGGAGACCACGGATACTTCGGTGGCTACTCCGTTTGCTTTGAGAGCGGTGTTCAGCATCGTGGTGACTCCTTTCCGGTGGCGAGGTGTTCTGGTCGGCAGCAACTCGCGATGAGCGAGCGTTTGTGCCAGATGAAGCGAACACCCGATTGCGGCAACTGTCAACCGAATTAATCGAGTCGTCATGTACGAACGGTATTTCCGGCGGCTGCTCTCGAGACGTTGGAGTCCTTGGCCGCTAGCTTCGAACCGTGTCCGACGAATTGGTTCCACTGGTCGCCCGACCCGAAGTAGGGCGAGTCTTCACCGGACACCGAAAGGTGCGGTTGGGTGATGTCAGACCCACCGGCGAGCTTCGTCTTGATGCCCTCACCCGCTACACCCAAGACGTCTCCAACGACGACACCACCGAGGTTTCGTTGCCCGACGACATGTCGTGGGTGGTGCGCAAGACCACGGTCGATGTTCTTCAACCCGCTGTCTTTTCTGAACAGTTGGAGATCTCGACCTTCTGTAGCGGGATGGGCCGACGGTGGGCCGAGCGTCGCCTTAACATCATGGGGTCGGAGGGTGGCCGGTACGAGGTTGCCAGCCTCTGGGTGCATCTTGATGCCGAGACTGGACGCCCTCGGGGGCTGAGCGACTCTTTTCGAACGATCTATGGCGAGGCTGCTCAGGGCCGGAGTGTCTCCGCCCGGTTGACGCATGGGGATCCGCCCGGAACCGAACTACCAGATTCTCGTGTGTGGCCAACGAGGCTGGTGGATTTCGATCTCTTCGATCATATGAACAACGCGGCCTACTGGGCCTGCATCGAAGAGTTGGATCTCCCCGCTGACACACGCCGCCGCTACGAAATCGAATACCGGTCCGGGATCGCTCGAACCGACGCTGTGGTCTTTGCCAGAGCGACGGCCGACGATGTTGTCGAGGGCTGGTGGTCGACCGAGGGAGCGATAGCGGCCACCGCCAGGGTCGAGGAGCTACCGGTTGCCCTTTACGACTGAGTAGCGGGGCTCGGTTGGTCGCCGGACGACGCAAACACCGATGTGCGGTAATGAGCGAGTTCCTTGACGCTTTCCTTGATGTCGTCGAGAGCACGGTGAGCGGCCGCCTTGCGAGGCGCTCCCTGCAAAGCCTCCGGGTGCCACCGGCGGGCCAACTCCTTGATGGTGGAGACATCGACCGACCGATAGTGGAGATACTCCTCGATCTCTGGCAGGTACTCGGCCAGGAACCGTCGGTCCATGCCGATGGAGTTGCCGCACAGCGGAATCGACCGTGGCTTCATGTGCTGCTGGAAGAACTCCAAGGTGGCGGTGCCGGCCTCCTCCAACGTGATGGTCGAGGCTCTGATCTGCTCCAGCAACCCTGAAGAGGTGTGCATCTCAACCACGACCGGGTCCATCAGCGCCAACTGTTCCTCGGTGGCGTGGATGATCAGTTCCGGCCCCTCAGCGATGATGGTGAGATCGTCGTCGGTGACCAGCGACGCAATCTCGACAATCACGTGTTGCTTGGGGTCAAGGCCGGTCATCTCGAGATCCATCCACGCCAACATGGGCCTCACTGTACTTGCGGGTTGCCTCGTCGGATGAGCCCCTGCCCGACGAAGCCTGGGCCCGTAGACTTCGATCGATGCCCGAGATCCCGTTCACGTCGCTCGATCCGGATCTTGCGGTGCCGGTCCGCATGCGATCGGGCGACGCGGCCTTCGATTTGCCAGCTCGGGAAGATGGAAGCATCGCCCCCGGGGCCCGGGCGTTGGTAGCCACCGGGTGTGCGTTGGCGATACCGCTGGGCCACGCCGGCCTCATCCTGCCCCGGTCGGGGTTGGCGCTGAATCACGGTGTCACGGTGCTCAACAGCCCGGGGCTCATCGATGCCGGCTACCGGGGTGAGATCAAGGTGATTCTCTACAACAGCGGTGACGAGTCGTTCACCTTCGAACGAGGCCAACGGATCGCTCAGCTGATGGTGCTGGCTCTTCCTGATCTGGCGCTCACTCTGGTTGACGAACTGCCCACAGCCCCTGACGACCGTGGCTCTGCCGGCTTCGGGAGTTCAGGCTGATGGCCCGCTGGAGACTGACCAATGACGACTGGGGCCTGGAGAGCAACTGTTTCGTGTGCGAGGCCAGAAACAGCCACGGTCTGCAACTCGAGTTGTGGGCCGATGACGAAACTCGTCAGGTCGACACCACCTTCACCCTCGGTTCGGCGTTCAGCGGCGCTCCGACGTTGGTGCACGGAGGACTGAGCCTGGCCATTCTCGACGAGGTGCAGGCCTGGACGGTGATCGCTCACGAACGAACATGGGCGGTCACAATCGAGACAGCCAGTACGTTCGAGCAGCCCGTATGGGTAGACCATGTCTTCACCGCCAGGGCCGAGGTTGTCTCCCGTGCGGGCGACAAGGTGGAGACCCGAGGTTGGATTGAGGACGCCAACGGCGGTCTTTGCGTCCGATCAACGGCGACGTTCCTGGCCATTGGCGAGGCAACTGCGGCTTCGTTGATCGGCGATGCGGTCCCCGAGGAGCACCGCAGCTTCCTCCGGGAGCCACCATCGGCCGACGAGCAAGATCAGGGTTAGCTACCGGCCGACTCGAGTCGCAGTGCGACCCCGAGGGCGGTGAGTTCGTGCTGATCCACCAGGTCGTCGAGACTTTGGCTGAGCGTCGCACCGGCTACCGGGTCGATGCTGACGGCTTCGTTGTCGATCTCCAAGTGGAGCTCGCCCGGTGACCAGTGGATGTCGATCTGGATGTCGCCCGGCCCTTGGAGGGCCGCCACGGCGGCATCCACAGCCAAACGCAGATTCTCCACCCGTTGGACGTCGACGCCGAGCCGAAGGGCGAGACCGGCAACCGCGACGCGACCAATTCGCCCGTAGTCAGGGTTGGCGGGGAAACGAACCCGCATGGTGTCGGTCGTGCCGTCGTCCATCGCCCGCTCAGTGTAGAGCGGCGGTTCTAGGCCGAGCCGCCGGCCGGCCCGGCAGTGCTCCCCCGCAACGCGGTGCTCGCGTACAGCGCGTAGCTTGCTTACAGCGCGAACAACGTCAGTCAGTCTTCTCTGACCACGTCAGTTGGTTCTCTATCGACTCGTAGCCCCCGGTACACCGGGTGCCACAAAGAGTCTCCGTTGCTCCAAAGGGAGTACTCGACTTCGACCACCACGGTTGGCTCGACCCAGTGCGGGGCTCCGCTCAGGGTCGGAAGATCTGAAGCGAAGGGGCGGGGTCCGGGAAGAAGGACGTCGGCCAGTGCACCTCGGTCGGCATCGGTGAGACCTGAGCCGACCGACCCGGCCGGGATCAGGCTGCCGGCCGGTTGGTGATCGCGAGGTTGGTCGTAGACACCAACCACAAGTGAGCCAATCGATCCGACCAGACCACCTGAGCCTTCGATCCATCCGCCGACGACGAACTCCTGCCGTTTGCGGATTTTCACCTTGATCCAGTCTGAGCTTCGCTGGCCAGGCCGGTAGGGGCTGTCGAGCCGTTTGAGGACAATGCCCTCGAGGTCTCGCTGCTGGGCCAACGCCAACAGCTCAGCGCCGCCGTTCTCGCTATGAGCCGGAACTCGCCAGCTCGGACCTTCATCCAGAAGGTCAAGAAGAAGCCGCCGGCGATCTCGGTACGCGAGTTCCAGAAGGCTGTTTCCGTCGAGTTCGAGCAGATCGAAGATGATGAAAACCACCGGCTTTTCGGCCAGCAAGGCCGCCGTGGGTTCGCGATTGTGGATGCGGTGTTGCAAACGCCCAAACGAGGGTCGGTCACCGTCGAATACCACCGCCTCAGCATCAAGAATGGCGTCGGCACCAGGGGCATCGGCCAGCCCACCGAGCTCGGGGAAGGAGACCGTGACGTCTCGGCCCGAGCCGGAGTAGGCGCGGATCTGCCCGCCACCGACGTGGAGTTGGAGCCGCATGCCATCCCATTTGATCTCGGCCGCCCACCCGTCGTGAGTGACGAGTGAGCCCGACTCGGCCTTCATTGGCTTGATGAATCGGTGTAGAGGCATGCCATCCTCAGGGTAGGCGACCCGTTGAACTGGGGAAACGCAAGAATTCAGCGGAATGGATGCCAGCCTACCTACCAGTAGGTAGGCTGTTCTGATGGTGCTCTCGACCGATGTTGATTTTCTTGGTGAACTCGAGCCGGTGGCCGAAACCCTGCTCGAGCGCCACTACCAAAAGACGAAGGAGTGGCACCCTCATACGCTCGTGCCATGGGGTCGGGGCGAGGACTTCGAAGAAGGCTACGAATGGTCACCGGAAGAAGCCGGATTATCGGCCGAAGTTCGCAGTGCGTTGTTCGTGAACCTTCTCACCGAGGACAACCTGCCCTACTACTTCCGCGACATCGAGCGCATGTTTGGCCGAGATGGAGCCTGGGGCGAGTGGGTCCGTCGCTGGACCGCCGAGGAAGGCCGGCATGCCTGCGCCATCCGTGATTACCTCACGATCACCCGGGCCATCGATCCAGTGGCGCTGGAACGAGGACGGATGATCCAAATGGGTGGCGGCCAAGTGCCGGAGCCGGCATCGGCGGCTGCCGGTATGTGTTACGTCGCTCTGCAAGAGCTGGCCACCCGCATCTCTCATCGCAATACCGGTGCCCTTATCGAAGACAAGGCCGGCTACGACATCATGCGGCAGGTCGCCATCGACGAGAACCACCATTTCCTGTTCTACCGCGACATTGCCAAGGCCGGGTTCGACCACGATCCGTCTCAGATGGTCATCGCCCTCGAGCCGGAAGTCGTGAACTTCGCCATGCCGGGAACGGGCATACCGGACTTCGCCGCCCACTCCAAGTTGATCGCCAAGGCTGGTATCTACGACATCGTCGCTCACCACGAGCAAATTCTCGATGCAGTCGTCATGGGGTACTGGGGGCTTCCCGGTCTCCAGGGTCTCTCCGGCGAAGCCGAAGCGGCTCGAGACCGAATCGTCACGTTCGTTGAAAAGTCTGGTCGAGTAGCAGCCAGGGTGAAGTCTCGCCGAGAAGAACGAGAAGAGAAGGCGCTCATCGTCGCCTAGCTCTTCGGCCGAACGGCCGTTGCTTGAGCCTGCGTCAACCGGCGATGATCGTGGCCACATCGCCTGGGTTCTCCAGGTTGACCAGGTGACCGCCCGGTATCGACACCAGCTCTGAGCCCTCAATACTCCGCTGCCACACCGGGCCGTAGGGGCTTGTGACCAGCTGGTCGTTCTCGGCCATGACGATCAGCGTTGGCACCCCAATCCGGTGCAGCCGCTTCGAGAGGCGGCGGTTGGGGATGGGGAACATGATCTTGCCTGCGGTGCCGAGACGTCGGGAGTTCCGAACCATGAACTCGGCGAGCCCTTCGTTGCTCTCCAGATCGAGACCGGGAGTGACCAGCTTCGAGGCATGAGTCCCAGGGTCGTCGAACAAAAGCTCGGCCAGTTGGAAAGGGAGGGTGGCGAACGGATCGGGAAGCGGCTCGGCATCCAACCAGAGCCCGTAGGGCGCGAGCAGAACCAACCGATCGAGATCGTTTCGGGCCAGGCAGGCCATTTCGGCCGCAATCATGGCGCCAAACGAATGGCCGACGATGGTTGGCTCGTTCAGGAACAGGGCGTCGACGATGTCCCACCCAAGGAGGGCGAAGTCGAGCATGTCCTCGATTGCTTCTTCGTTTTCGATGTCGCCGTAGCCGGGCCAGACCGGCGCATGGACGGTGAACGACTGTGCGAGCTGATCGAGGGCTGGCTCCTCGGGTGCGAGGCCGACCAGACCGTGGAACCACACCAGGTCGGGCCCCGAACCGCGCTGCTGTACCTCGACATCGAGACCACCCCGGGTGGTGACGGTGATGGTGGAAACGGCCTCGGCGGTACCTGCTGCCATCAGTCGATCTCCGGCTTCATTGCCGGGCGGCGAGCATTGGCAACGCCAAGCTCGGGCCGTACACGGTCGTCCATGGGAGTAGGCCACCAGCGGGTGTCGTCGGCATAGTCGGGCCACATGTTTTTGAGCTGAGGCATCACTTTCTCGGCGAACAGCTGCGAGGAGTATCGGGTCTTGTCGTCGGGCATGTTGCCCATATGCATCAGGGTGAAGATGGTGCCGAGTCGAAGCTCCTTGATCATGTGCTCGGTCTGCTCCCGCACGGTGTCTGGCCCGCCAGCAATCACGTAACCGCCCTCGATCAGGTCCTTCCAGGTGAGGTTCTGGAAGAGCGCCTGGTTCTC
>CALHBU010000106.1 GCA_937930655.1 uncultured Acidimicrobiales bacterium
GATGACCTGTGTGTCGCCACCGGCCCAGACATCATCGACGCCGCGGTTGGTAAAGAACGTTTGCTCGGCCTGGAGGGTGGACGCATCGAGCACCATTGTTTGATGGCCCTGGCCACCGACGTAGACCTTGTCGGCATCGAATTGCACATCATGCATCCACATCGACCAGCCGTCTCGGTGGCTCAGGATCCCCGGTGGCAGGCCTTGCGGCACATCAGTTCGCAGCGAGCCGTCGGCCGGATCGAGGGTGGCGAAATAGGCAGCCTCGTCATTGCCATTGATGCCTCCGAACTTGCCAGCGACGTAGATGCGGTCGCGGGCGGTATCGACGGCGATGCCGTACACGTTTCGACCGCCACCAACGGGGGTGACGTCATCGAAGTCGGTTGTGGGAAGCCATGCCGTGTCGATGGCTCCGGAGTCCACATCAATCCGGGCCAGGTCCCGGAGGGTTACTCCCTGAGCCCGAGTGAAGGTGCCACCGATGTAGGCCTGGCTGCCGATGATCTCGACATCGAACACTGCGGGCGGGCCCCAACTGTTGGTTACCCCGGGGTCGAATGTGGCATCGCGGGCGCCGGTGACCACGTCGTAGGCGGCAACGCCGCCGGTGAGCTCACCGCCGGCCAGGATTCGGCCATCATCGGTGATGTCGATGGCGTACACGGTGCCATCGACGACTGGACGGAACGAGTCGATCCAGACCCCGGTGTCGAGATCAAACGCCGCAAGGTAGGACTGATCTCTGGTTGTCCCGTCGGGAGCCTTCACGTCCAGGAAGCGGCCGGCCACGTACATGCGGCCATTGTGTTCTTCGAGATCCCACACCAGCGACCGGATCGGCCCCGTATGGCGAACCCCAGGGTCGGCGTTGGTTACGTCCCAGATCGCATCGGTAGTCGGCGACCAGCCTGGATCAGGAGCAGCATCGGCTGGCGTTGAAACCACAGCACAAACGGTGGCGGCCAGCAGCAGGGACAGCAGGAGTCGAAACGATGCCATGCCTCCAGAGTGGAGAACGGACCGCTGTCGCCCTAGAGCAAGCTTGTAGCTGAGCTAGGCCCTATGCCCTATGCCTGCCTTGGCTGCTGGCCAGGAAAGAGCTCAGCTGCCGAGAATCCAGCCACCATCAACGTGGACGACGGTGCCGGTGGCAAAGTCGTTCTCGGCCAGGAAAACGATGGCCTTGGCCACCTCGTCGGGCTTCCCGGCCCTGGGGATGACGTGATTGGCAGTGGCCGCGGCGTACGCCTTGTCTCGGGCCTCACCCTCGAGGGGATTCATTGGCGTGTCGATCTGACCGGGGCTGACGACATTCAGCCGCTTCGGCGCGATCTCGGGGGCAACGGCGCGGGCCATCTGCTCCACCGCGGCACCAACAGAGCCCAACGACGTCTGACCTGGCTTGGTGCGCTGGGCCGGCGTGCCGCTAACCAGCACAATGCTGCCTTCGTCAGTGAGGTGATGGGTGCCATACCGCACCACGTTGGCGTAGCCCCAGAGCTTGTCGAACGAGGCCTGGTATCCGTCCATGTCCATCTCGATGAACGGACCAATCGCTCGCGAGCCACCTGTGGCCGAGCTCACCAGGATGTCGATTGGGGCACAGGCCGCCAAGAGTTCATCCATCCCATCGCGGTCGAGGACGTCGCACGCCATCGTCGAGACGCCATCGGGCAAATCAGTCGCCTTGCTGGGGTCTCGGCTCACCGCGACCACGTCTGCCCCGAGAGCGGCCAGCTGCCGAACGGCAGCCAACCCGATGCCCGAAGTTCCCCCGAATACCACTGCCTTCTTGCCTGAGACGTCCATGCCCCCTGTCTAGTCCGAAAACCCCGGAACTGGCAGCTGTGAGTGCGGTCGGCTCAGTCCTCGGCTGCCAGTTTTCTGACGGGGCGAGTGGTAGACACCAACGGTGAGCTTGCCCAGCGATCTGAGCCGAGAAGATCGGGTGGCCGTCGCGCTGGCGCCGGGTATCGGACTCGGTCTCGCCCGAGGCAACGACAGCTGGGCCATTGCCACGCCGGAACCTCTCGCCGTGCTGGCCGAACTCTCGACAGGTCACGCACCCCGCTGGGTGTGGTGGGGGCGGGAAACAACCAGCCTGCTAGCGCATGCGTTCGTACCGATCGACCGGGGCTGGGACATCCTCGCCGTCCAGTCATTGCTGTTCGGCGGGGGGAGGCGCCCAGTCGGCGAAGTGTGGGCCACCCTGCATGATCTGCCACTCGACACGCTCCCCCGTATGGGCCAGATGGGGCTCCTCGACGCTCCGGCCGACGAGGGGGATCGGGGCGAACCCACGATGCCCGATGGTCATCTTCGCCCCGAGTGGATCGACGGTGGGTTCGGCCAGTCACCCGACCGGCTCGCCGCGTGGGCTGCCCTGGCGTCGGAAGCCGCCGAGCTCCAGGAGCAACTCCTCAATCAACGACCATTTCCTTCTCGCTGCCTCTCCACCGCTCGGTCGGAGTCGGCGGCCGAACTGTTGTGCGCCGAAATGTCGTCGAGTGGTCTGCCGGTCGACGAAGCGACGGCCATCGACCTCATTGCCGAAGCGGCGGGGCCTAAGCCGACGTCGCTGGCCCACGAGGACGAGATCCGGGCATCCCGGGATGAACGGGTTTTTGAGAAACTCGAGCCCCGTCGTGAGGTCAACCTCCGCAACCCAGCCGATGTGAAGACACTGCTCGAACGTCAGGGGTTTGACCTTCCTGACACCCGAGCCTGGAGGCTGGAGAAGCTGCGGGAGACGGAGCCACTGATCGATGCCCTGCTGACCTGGCGAAAATCGGAACGGATTGCCACGACCTACGGGTACACCTGGCTCGACGAACATGTCAGCGATGGCCGGCTCCGAGGGGCCTGGTCAAGTTCTGACGGTGCCGCCGGTCGTATGACGGCATCAGCCGGACTCCACAATCTGCCGTCGGTGATGCGACCCATCGTGTGTGCCGAGGACGGTCACGTCTTCATCCGATCGGATCTGGGTCAGATCGAACCCCGTGTTCTGGCCGCTGTCTCGGGCGACCAGCCGCTGATCGAGGCCACTCAGGGAGACGACCTCTACTCCCCGGTGGCCCAACGTCTGGGTGTCACCAGGGAGATCGCCAAACTGGCCGTACTGGGAGCCATGTACGGGGCGACCACCGGCGAATCAGCCGGAGCTCTTGCTGGTCTCACAAAGACCTACCCGGTGGCCATGGCACTACTGGAGGAGGCAGCCGAGTCGGGGAAACGGTCAGAGGACATCTTTACCAGCGGTGGCCGACGAGTCCGGATGGGGTCTGACACGAAGCCGAACGGCAACCTTGATCGCGCTGTCTCGGTAGCCGCAGCTCGCGGTCGTTACGCTCGCAACGCTCTTATCCAGGGGGCCGCGGCGGAGTTCTTCAAGGTGTGGGCCATCACCGTCCGCCGTCGAGGTCGCGTCCTGGGCGCAGAGGTGGTGCTGTGTCTCCACGACGAACTGTTGGTCCATGTCCCCGCTGACCGAGCTGACGAAGCGGCCCGCATGGTCACCGAGGCAATCGACGAAGCGGCCCACTACTGGTCACCGCAACCCGATGTCCGGTTTGTGGCCGACGTTCAGATCATCCGCCGCTGGTCAGAGGCCAAATAGCCGTTCAGCCGGACCCAAAACGCAGAAACTGGCAGTTGAGAGTGGGGCGTACCCCACCGTCAACTGCCAGTTTCGTTAGCTAGCTAGCTGCAGCCGCTGGTGTTTCCGCAGTCGGGGCACGCATGGCAACTGCCGGCCCGTTGCATGGTGACACCGCACTGCATGCAGAGCGGCGCATCAGGATCGGCCACTGCGGCTGGTTCTGCCTTGGCCTGTGTTGGGGCCGGTGCTGGCTGGGGAGCCTGGGCCTCGGCCTCGAGCCGGTTCAGCAGCTCGTCGGCTGACTCGACCGACGGGGGGTCGATGGCGACATCGCCACCGGTGACCGTTGGCGTGTCGTCGACACCGGGCAGGGTCTGCTGGGTGCGCTCACCGGTGGTGAAGATACCGAGCTCGGCCCGCTCCTCGTGGGTGAGGTACAGCACGGCCAGCTTGCGGAACAGATAGTCCATGATCGACGTCGAGATCCGAATGTCGGGATCGTCGGTCATGCCGGCCGGCTCGAAACGCATGCCGGTGAAGGTCTCGACGTAGGTACGCAGTGGCACGCCGTACTGCAGGCCGTGGCTGAGTGAGATGGCGAGAGCATCCATGATGCCGGCCAGGGTCGAGCCCTGCTTCGACACTCGAAGGAAGATCTCGCCCGGTCGGCCATCGTCGTACTCACCGACGGTCACGAAACCCTTGCAATCGGCTACCCGGAAATCGAAGGTGCGGCTGCGACGATCTCGAGGCAGCTTCTCCCGAACCGGCTTGTAGACGACCTTTTCGATGATCTCAGTGACGGGAGCGGCGACAGCCTCGGCCTTGGCCGCATCATCGTCCTCGGCGCCGGCCTTCTTCTCCATGGAGAGGGGCTGCGCCACCTTGCAGTTGTCGCGGTAGATGGCGATGGCCTTTACGCCCATCTGCCAGGCGTCGATGTGAAGCTGCTCGACATCTTCGACCGAGACATCCTCGGGCATGTTGACCGTCTTGGAGATGGCACCGGAGATGAAGGGCTGAACGGCCGCCATCATCTTCACGTGACCGAGGTAATGGATGGGGTTGTCGCCCATCGAGCAGGCGAAGACCGGCACATGGTCGGGGTTGAGGCCCGGCGCACCAAGGATGGTCTTGTTCTCGTCGATGTAGGCCTCGATGGCTTCGATC
>CALHBU010000107.1 GCA_937930655.1 uncultured Acidimicrobiales bacterium
CGTGGAACTGGTGTGATGTCCACCACTTGAAACCAGTGTCCGAGGGTGGTGACACGAGTGAACGGAACCTGGCACTGGTCTGCCGCTTCCATCACACACTCGTCCATCAGGTCGGTTGGGTCATCTACCGAGACCCAACAACCGGCCAACTTCACACCCGCAGCCCGTGAGAAATGCAGGGCTTGCTGACTGTTGCAGTTGAGAAGAGTGGTAGTTTCCCGCGCCCTGGCTCGGACGCGGGAAACTTCTTTGCTCCTAGTCGCGGCAGACGTGTGATCGGGCTGCTGTCATGAAGCTGTCCTTGCCGTTTCGCCCTGATCGGACCGCGATGCGGCCGCTCAGGGTCGTTTGGTGATCCAGACTGGGTTGACGGCGATTTCGCTCGGGTCGAGGCCGTAGTCCGCCGCGATGTCGCGGAGTGTTTCTTCGCCTCTGCCTAGCGTCAGTCGGTGTCCATCCGGGTCGCTCACCTCGAAGTCGCGCATCCCATAGTCCCGGGATTGAACGGGAGAGACGATGTCAGCGCCGGCTTGTTGGTACTCGGCATGCAGCGCATCGGGGTCCTCGACGTAGACATAGGCGGTCCGTGGTTGGACAGGGGTGTCGCCAGTCCAAGGGACGAGAAGAAAGAATTCGATGTCGCCGCTTGCGAGGGCTGCGAGAGTCCCGTCGGTTGTCTTCCAGGCCAGCCGAAGGCCGAGGGCCTCCTGGTAGTAGGCGATCGATCGGTCCATGTCGCTGACTGGTAGGCGGGGCATGACGTGAAGCCATGTGGAGAGGTCTGTCGTTGCGCTCATTCCTGGGTTGCTCTTTTCGGTTAGTTGGTCGACCGCATCAAGGAGGCTCCGGGCTTCTTCGAGTCGTGTCTCGAGCCGGCCCCGGTGGTTGATGAGGAGTTGTTGGCGCTCGTCTTCGTCGATGCCGGTAAGAATCTGTCGGACGTCGGCGATCGGCATGTCGAGGGACCGCAGCAGCGCAATGACACGGGCGGTGCCGGTTTGCCCGGAGGTGTAGTACCGGTATCCGGCCTCAGACCTGCCGGCGGGCTTGAGTAGTTCCAGCCGGTCGTAGCGCCTGAGTTGGGGGATGCTCAGGCCCACGGCCTCGGCGAACTCGCCGATTTGGAAACGGGTTCGCTCGTCGTCCATAGCGGCCATCATGAACCCCTCACGTGGGTGAGGGTCAAGACCCACGTGTCGGGTGGCCGCGCCATTATCTCGGAACATGATGCGCAGTGGCCGTGTTCTACTTGTGTCGTGACATTCTCTGTCCGGCGGGCAACCACCGACGACGCCTCCGGCATCGCGGGCGTTCATGTGGCGGCGTGGCAGGTGGCCTATCGGGGTCTGATCCCGCAGGGGCATCTTGACCAGATCGATCTTGGTGAGCGGACTGAGCAATGGCGTTCGTTGCTCGAGGGGAAGGCTGCGACGGCAGAGATCCCGCCACCGGTCATGTTCGTTGCTGAGGACTCGGCGGTCGTCGTCGGATTCGCCTGTGTCGGTCGGTACCGAGACGAGCCATGCCAAGAGGCGCTAGGAGAACTTTGGGCGATGTACGTTGCGCCGGAGTCTTGGGGAAACGAAGTCGGCGATGCCTTGATGGCGGCAACTCTGGAAGAGCTTGATCGTTTGAACAGCTCGATGCAGCTTCGTCCCTAGCCTTTGCGGCCTTCGGGAAGTGTGGGAGGACCAGCGAACGCCTGGGCGATGCCAAGCCATTCGGCGGCAAGGTTGCCCTCGGCCACCAAAGCGGTGTCCGATGGGTGGCGACGTTGGGTGGCAACCAGGGCGAACTCCTCGGCCGAGCCAGTGAGGCGATCCGGCGCTTCCTCCGGGCCCCAGGTCCACAACGCGCCCGAAGGAGCGGTGAGCTCGACCCTGACGTCGCCCCCGGGAAACTCCATGTCCCGGTTGACGTAGCTCCACCCTCTGGTGGTCACGCCAATGTGGCAGACGTGCTTAAGCCGATCAGTTGGAGGCCACGGCTGATCGAGGGTGTCAGCAACGTCCTGGCCATGGGACCAGGTCTCCATGAGTCGGGCAGTAGCGAACGACAGCGTGCTCATATCGGGGCCGAACCAGGGAATGCGATCCTTTGGTCCACGACTACGAAAGGCCTCGAGCATCTTGGCCCGCTCGCTTCGCCAAGTCGCCAGGATCTGTTCGCCGGTCTTGCCCTTAGAGGTGATGAAAAAGTCGAGCCCACCGCCGCCGCTGGTCTGCATCTTTTGCTTGGCTGCTTGAAATCCGTTGGCGTTTGTGACGGCCAGACTGGCCGCCATATCGGCCTGAATGATGTGGACGATGGTGTCTTTGACATCCCATCCGGCTGCCGGGGTATCGGTGGTCCACTGCTCCTCGGTGAGGTTGGCCACAAGGGAATCCAATGCAGAATGCTCGGCGGCGAGGTCGTCACAGATCTGGTCCATGGACCGAGCGTAGGAGCTAGTCTCGATCGCCACCAAGCGAACTGTCGGCCGTCGGTCGACCACGAGTGCAAACGAGGACCGAGAATGGCAGATCCGAAGCCCGACACCCTCAACGATGTCGGCGTGCTGAAGCGTCGCGAGATCGAGGCCAGAATCGTCGCCCCGCTGCTCGAACGTCTTGGTGACGAGTTCGGCCAGGAGCGTGTCTATGAACTGGCCCGGGAAGTCGTGGTCGAGGTGGCACAGGGTCAGGGCGGCGAGCTGGCGGCCGTCATGGGCGGCAACGATCTCGACCATTTTGCCGACTCGATGGAGAACTGGACCAAGGGTGGCGCCCTTGAGATCGAGGTGGTCGAGAAGACCGACGAGCGGTTTGCGTTCAACGTCAACCGTTGCCGCTATGCCGAGATGTACCGCGATCTCGGGCTGGCCGATTTGGGCGCCGCGCTCTCGTGCAACCGCGATGGCACGATGGTGCAGGGCTTCAACCCCGACATCGAGTTCACTCGCACCCAAACCATCATGAGCGGTGCCGATCACTGCGACTTCGTCTACACCCTGCCCGCGGGCGAAACCTCGGTTGAGCTGAGCTAGGCGGGAGCAGCTGTTCTTCTAAGCGGGAGAGACCGTTCCTGTCCGCTCAACGTTTTCGGGCGACTCGGAGAAGATCAGCAGCAGGCGGACCGGCGTGACCGCTCCCGAGTTGAGCTGGCCGATCCAATGGCTTCGACCTCCGGCATCGGCCGGTCGGCCCAAGACGTTCTGATAGAGGCGGTCGACGAGTACGTCCGCCGTTGGGTTCTTGCCGAAACGGCTGTCCCACTCAGCGCTGTGTTGGAAATGGGCTCCCATTTCCTGAAGCGACATGCCGCTGTCGGACTGGGCCTGCCAGTAGCTCTGGCCATGAGCGTCGGGGATGCGACCAAAGGCTGCCTGGTAGAGCCTGATGATCTGGTCGGTACGGATCTCGCCCGTCGTGGATTGTCCTGGCGTTGCTGGTGCGGTGCCGTCGTGGGGGGAGACATAGTTGGCTCCGATGGATGCAGCCGGAGCGAACGTGCCGCCGGCCGGGAGCGAACGGCTGATGGCTGGGTGCTGCTGCACCACACCGTGACTGAATCCGCCCCATCGCTGGTCGTTGACAAAGCCGTAGTCGTTGTCCCGAGGATCCTCGATATGGATCTGTTCCAGCGTCCAGTCGTCGGCCCAGGCGGCGAAGGCAACGCCCCACTGTTCGTAGGCGTCGTCGTTGTCGTAGCGCTCGTCGGCGGCGTAGTCGAAGCGGCGGATGGTGAGGTCTCGGGCTCCGGCGTAGCCGTCCCATTCATGGAGTACCAGACCTTCCATGCTCGATCGCATCGAGACGTTCTCGATGGTCAGCGAAGAGATCACGTCGTTGCCCTGGTTCTGAAGGAGGTCGCCGTGAACACCGTCGCCGATGTCTGATTGACCGAGGCCTTCGACGCCGGTGCAGCTGGTGTTCTGAAGGACGACGTGGCGCTGATTGCGGGCTGCCGCGTTGGTGAGGTCAGCCGGGTTGCGGACGACGAAGCAGTCGGCTTCGTGACCGGTGAGGTCGATGTTTGCCCCCTCGACGTACGAGGTGCCGTAGTTCTCCAGGCGCACAGCCATGGCGCTGGGGATGCGGGGGTGAATGTTGGTGGCGGTGCTTCCGCTGTTCGGGAGATCGCCGATGTCACAGCCGGGCTGGGTCACCAGCTCCATGTCGAAGCCCACCAGACGAACGTTGTTGCCCCCGACGACCCACACCGGGAACTGGAGGGGGTCGCTGCCACCGAAGGTGATGACAGCATCCTCGTCGGCGTCGAGAGCGATGCGGTGGTACTGGCCGCTGCACAGGATGCCCCACGCCGGCATGGGAGAGGTGGCGGAGTCCGCGGTGATGGTGATCTCGGTCGCACCGGGCATGGCCGGGGGCGCAGTCTTGATGTCCCAGGTCGAACCCGCTGCCGCCGGTTGAGCCTTGAGGCCGTCGATAGGAGCCAGTGAGCCCAGGGCGAATCCACTCACGGCCATGAGGAGAGAGAGAAGAAGTTTTGAGTAGCTACGCCCAGCCATGACGTTGTTGTCGGAGAATCCGGGCGAAATTCTTTAGTTGTGACATGCTTCATGTCAGTCTTGACACGAATCGTGACATAACGCATGCTGTCGGTATGGCTACCGAACTACAGAGACGTCGAGCCGAAGCAACCAAGGACGCCATTCGGGACGCTGTTCGGGCACTCCTGACCGAGGAGCACCCAGCCGCCATCAGCGTTCCCGCGGTGGCCGAGCGAGCCGGAATCTCGGTGCGGACGATCTACCGGTACTTCGAAACAAAGCAGGCGCTGCTCGACGACGTGGCTGAGATTCAGCTGCGGAGGGCCGACGCGGTCGTCGACCGGCGGCAGGACCTCTACGACCGGCCCGAGGAGTATCTGAAGGTTCTATGGCGGGACTTCGCCGATGATCTTCCTGCGGTACGAGCTCAACATCAGTCAGCAGCAGGGGAGGAGCTCCGGCGAAGTCGTCTGGCCAACAGCCGGGTCGAGGTCCAACGCCGCATGGACGCAGCCTTCCCCGACGCATCGGAGAGCGATCGTCGTGACCTGGTCGATCTCGTTCTCGCCATGACGTCCTCAAGTGCCTTTCTGGAGCTTCATGGACGGCTCGACCGGACACCAGAAGACGCGGCCCGGCTTGCTATCTGGGCAATCGGGGCCATGCAACGACAGTTCAAACACGATGGAGGCATGCAATGAGCAAGAAGAACACGCACCCCGATTGGCCGAAACCTGGCGCCGGAAGCTGGGAGCTCGACACCGCTCACTTCAGCGCCGATGCTTCCCGGATCGCGCGTGATGTGATTACCGTCGGTGTGAGCAAAGGTGTCGGCGATGGGATGGCTCTCATCGGTGGACCGTTGAGGACCATGGAGGCGGCCTTTGTGAACGGTCGCTTCTACCGCCGTCTCGTGCCGCTGGTGGGAGGCAACGTCGACGCTCCGCCCCCGCCAAATGCAGTGCTCTGGTTGGTCTCCCGTCTTCATCCCGCATTCCGCCGAGCCAACAAGCTGGCCGAGCGGTCTCTGGAAAATCGAGTCTGGCTCGACGAGTTTCGGAAATGGGAGGACGACTGGAAGCCGAAGCTGATCGCAACCAGTCGGCGGTTGGCTGCCGTCGACCTCGCCAGGTTGAGCGATGCAGAGCTGGCCCAACACCTTGAGGAGCTCATACGTCATCTCGAGTTCGGTACCGAGCTGCATTTCAGGTTGCACATCAGCGATCTTGGCCCGATCGGCTTGTTGCTTGTTCGGGGCGACGAACTGGGTCTTGACCCGATAGAGGTCATGGCCAGTCTGGCGGGATCGTCGCCTGCCACCTCGGCTCCGGCCGAGGCGCTCAGCAAAATCCGGACACTGGTGGACCAGGCCGAAGGAGGCGAGGGGGCGGTCGATCTCGATGGATTGCGAGCGCTCTCACCGGAAATTGCGTCCGCCATCGATGAGTTCCTGGCCGAGTATGGCTGGCGTCTGACGACCGGCTACGACATCCGAGATCTCACCCTGACCGAGCTGCCCGGCATCGTTTTCTCCTCCATCCGCTCCGCTACCTCGGAAGGAATCGAGGGAGACGTTGCTCTGAAGTCGCTCATGACTCAGGTTGGGGAGGCTGACCGGGCCGAGCTGGCCACTCTGGTTGAGGACGCCCGGCTGTTGTACGCGCTGCGTGACGAGAACGGGCCCCTTACCTATGAATGGCCGGCGGGCCTCGTCCGTCGTGCGGTGCTGGAGATCCAGGGACGACTAGCGGCCCAGGGGCGACTGGCTGCAGACCCGGACAGTGTGTTCGATCTGTCGGCGGCCGAGATGGCGACCATGTTGCGGGGCCACGACGGTCCGCCAGTGTCTGAGGTCGAGCGACGTCATGCCGAGCGGCTTCGGTGGACGACCATGGAGGCACCCGGGTGGTTGGGGCCCGAACCACCGGAGCCCGATGTCAGTGTGCTGCCTCCCGCCATGGCCCGGCTGATGAAGGTGGTGCTGACCGTACTCGACCATCTTGAGCACCAGAACCGAACGAACGAGCTACGGGGTGTCGGGATCGGCAACGAGCCCTATGTCGGAAGGGCCTGTGTTGTCACTGACGCCAACGTTGCCATCACCGAGATGTTGCCCGGCGATGTTCTGGTGGCGCCGTACACTGTTCCAACCTACAACTCGGTGCTGGCCATGGCCGGCGCAGTCGTTGTCGACTCGGGTGGTCTGCTGTGCCACGCCGCCGTTATCGCCAGGGAGTACGGCATTGCCGGAGTGGTCGGAGTCGGTTCGGCGACGGCCGAGATTCCCCATGGCGCTCAGGTGGAGGTCGACCCGGTGGCCGGTCTGGTGACGGTGGTGGGTTAGCTCTCCATCTCGCCGAAGTCGTCGAAGCCTCCGAATTCGGCAGGATCGAACTCCGGTGTCTGTCGTCGCGGTTGCGGATCGGACAACATCTTCGAGGCAACGAGTCCGCCGATCGCACCGAACAAATGGCCCTCCCAGGAAACTCCCTCCTGCGGGGCGAGGCCGACGATGATGCCCCCGTAAAGCATGATGGCGACGAGTGCGGGAGCGATCGACGCCGGTCGACGCTCGAAGATGGCGGCCCCAATGAGAGCACCGAAATAGCCGAACACCACGCCGCTGGCCCCTAGATGGTTGCCCGTACCGGCCAAGGCCCAGGTGAGACCGCCTCCGATGAGGATGGCACTTAGCGACACAGCCATCCAGCGATTGAAACCCCGGACGGCCACCAGCCCTCCGAGAACGGCGAAGGGGAGGGTGTTGGAGACCAAGTGGCTCCAGGTGGAGTGAAGAAAAGGAGCCCAGAGTACGCCATCGAGTCCGGCCGTTCGCCTTGGCTGGATGCCGTTGCGCTGAAGGCGGTCGCCCAAGATGAACGTGTCGGCTGCCTCGACAAACCACATGATGGCCAGCGCCCCGATCATGAAGACCGCAACCGGTGGCAGACGAGATCGACCGGAGGGTTCGTCGATCATTGGTCTGGAGAGCTATCGCCTTCTGGCTCTTCCTCCAGCGCGGCGCGAGCGTTGACCCCCTGCCTCCAGCGCGTGTAGCCGAAGGCAATCAGGAGAATCCCAAGGCCGCCCGAGACAGCGTTGAAGGTTGAGACGGCGAGCAGTTCCACCTCCGAAGTCTAGGGTGCGTCGCTGGTCCGAGGGCGGCGGCGGCGAAGCCAGAGCTGGGCGGCCATTGCTGTGCCGCGAGTTGGGAAGGCGGCGTAGTGCTCGTGGTCTTCTTCTGGCGGCGGGTCGCCAATGAATATCCGGACCGCAACCAGAGCTGCCATCAGTAGGTGAGTGCCGATCAGCAAAACGAAGAACAGTTGGGCGCCGTACCGGCTCATAAGGGAGGCGGCCAATACCGGCCCAACCACTGCTCCCGAACCATTGATGCCGATCAGGGTTGAGGCCCCACCGAGACGTTGCTCGGGCGTCAGCCAGTCGTTGCTGTAGGCCAGGCCCAATGAATAGAGGGGAAATAGCAGTCCACCCAGAAGGAACATCCACAGTGTGGCCTGGTTGCTACCACCATCGGCCAAAGCGGCAGTTCCACTGGCGGCTGCGGCGCCCACCGCGACCACCAGGATCACGGCCCGTCGGGAGAATCGGTCGGACAGAAGACCGATCGGCCATTGAAAGAGGACGCCACCAATGAGTGGTGCGGCCGCAAAGAGTGCGGTTCGCTCCGGGGTCATGCCGATGGAGGTGGCGTAGATGGCGCTCATGCCGAGGAGTACACCGGCACCAACCCCGCCCAGCAGCGAGACAACAACGCCAGTGGGGACAACCGACGCCAGTTGGCGGACTGGGAGCGATGGAACCGAACGAATGGGCGGCGGAGTGCTCGTTGCCGACAGGGTCACCGGTACGAGACTGGCCGAAACGAGCACAGACGAAACGACGAACAGGGTGACGGTGAGCGGGCTGGTGAGGCCGACCAGCAGCTGGCCTGCCGCCATGCCGCCGATGCTCACCACCATGTAGGTGGCCAGCATCCGGCCCCTCGTTTCGTTGGTGGCCAGCTCATTGAGCCATGACTCGGCCACCACGAAGAGCCCGGCCATGCAGAACCCGGTGGCGGCCCGCAAGGTGAACCAGGTGGCGGGGTGGATCGTCACGGCGTGTACCAGGACGCTGGCCGAGGCCAGTGACGCCATGGCGGCGAAGACTCGGATGTGGCCAACCCGACCTAGAGCTGAACGGACAAAGTGTGATCCGGCCAGAAAGCCGGCGAAGTAGCCGGTCATGATTACGCCACTAACGATGGTGTCGAAACCTTCCAACTCCGAGCGGATGCCGATGAGGGTGCCGCTGAGGCCATTGCCAACCATGAGCAGGCCGAGCCCGACGAACAAAGCCCAGGTGGCAGCGGCGGTGCCGGTCGTGGCAGCAGGACCCGGGGCGATGGGCAGCGAGGCTGACGCCGGCGACGAGCTGCCAGGCGAAGTAGGAGATGCAAGGGTGGTCATTGGTTTGACGAGCTCGATTTTTCTCTCATTCGGAGCGTTCCGTAATACGGTACAACCCACAGTGTGGTACGAAGAAGATGGTATCGCGTTCGGACTGACATGTTCTGTCTTTTCCGTCGTTTCGGCGGTCCGAGGGCCGCTGGGTAGTGTGAGCTAGTGGCTGCATCGGATCGACATGGCAACGGCGTCCAGTCGCTCAGCAGGGCGTTCGTAGTCCTCGGCCTTGTGGCGGCAGCCGAGGAGCCGCTCGGTGTCTCCGAACTGGGCCGACGAGCAGACCTGGCCAAAACCACAACCGCTCGCTTGGTCAACTCTCTTGTCGAGCTCGGTGCACTGGAAAAGGCGTCCGATGCCACCCTCAGGATTGGCCCCACCATTGGGGCGCTGGTGACCGGCCCGTCGGGGTCACCGGAGTTGCTGCGGCAACTGGCGGCGCCCCAACTCAACCATCTGGCCGACGCGGTGGGCGAGCATGCCGCCCTGGCAGTGCCCGATGGTGGCGACGTGCTCTACGTGGCGCAAGTGTCATCGCCGTCGGCGGTCGATACCGGCGATTGGACCGGCATTCGTTACCCGCCCCATGTCAGTGCGTTTGGTCATGTGCTCATGACCGACTGGTCGCCGAAGAGGGTCGCCCGGTATTTGGCGGGCGGCCTTACCGCCAGCACATCCGACACCATCGTCGACCCTGCCGAACTGAAGCGCAGGCTCGATGCCACCGATACCGAGGGTGTTGCGTGGTGTGTCAACGAGTCGGCCGAGGACGTGACCGGGGTGGCGTCGGCGGTTGTCGACGCCGAAGACAAAGTGGTCGGTGCCATTGGGCTTTTCGCTCCGAGTTACCGCTTTCCCGGCGAAGTGCCGGTGGACGACATCAATCGTCTGGTGCTCGACGCGGCAGCCGAGGTTTCGGCCAATCTGACCGCCTACTGACCTGCTGACCGCCGACTGGGTCGCCGCATGCACTCTGTGTGGTCGACGGTCACCGAAACGGGTGAATGCGCCCATTCCCGGTGGGGGCATGACCCAGGCAGGATGCCCAGGGCGATCAAACACCGGAGTGGATTAGTGGGCACGATGTCGAACGGAGAGACAGGTGACGCAGCCTTCGAGCCGTTCGAACTCGCTGATATCGACTTCGACGACTCGGTACTCGAGCTCTCGGAACATCTGGGCCGACTTTGGACATTGGCCGGCGATCAAGAGGCCACCGTCGGCGAGATGCACGACGTGCGCGCCCGACTCTTCGGGTACGGCCAGGTACGTCGGGAAGGCTGACGGGTTGTCGGTCAGCGGCCGGTAACCAATGATTCGCCCATCGGGCAGTGCCGTCACCGCCGACTTCAAGTGCAGCACCTTCGTGGTGGGAACCGTTTTCACCTGATAGCCGGCGGGCCCGATGATCGAGGCCATGGCAACTCAGGTCGCCGGCTGGCGGCCCCTGGACTGGTGATCACGGCCAGGTCGCCGAATAAGACCACGGCGTCCTCTACGAAAACTGCGTCCGGGCACTCGTCGGCCGGATCGACCTCGACGATCTCCCAGCCGTCCTCGACGAATACCTCGACATAGTCGTGCCATTGGCGGAGGGCGAGGTCGAGGTCGATCGGTGTCCGCTCGAGATGGGTCAGCTCGCCGTCGGCCAGGCGGGGTCCGGGCCGTCGAACGTATGCAGTGTTGGTTCCGCCGGTGTTCGCGGAGAGCGACATGGCTCCGGATCGTACCGGCCGACTAGGTTCGGCTGATGGCTCAGGAACTGGTACACGCAAGGGTTGAGGCTGGGGGCGCGGTGAGGGTCGTCACACTTGATCGACCCGAACGCCGCAATGCGCTCAATCCCGACATGCTCGAACAGCTACAGGCACTGTTCACTGTCGAGCCGCCGCCGGACGAGCGGGTCACCGTCATTCGGGCCGAGGGCCCGGTGTTTTGCGCAGGCATGGACCTCAAGGAACGTGACTCCAACGGCACCGCCACCAGTTCGACCGCTATCGAGAACATGCTCAGAAGTATCGAGCTTTACCCCTTGCCGGTTGTTGCCGTCGTCCAAGGCGATGCCATCGCCGGAGGAAACGAGCTAGCGCTGCACTGCGACATTGTGGTGGCCGCCAACACCGCCCGATTCGGTATGTCGTTGGCCCAGATCGGGCTGGCACCCAGCTGGTTCCTGGCCAAGCGACTCCTCGAAGTCGGCGGGCCGGTTTTCGCCCGCCGGATGTTGCTCCTGGGTGATCCCATTGCCTCCGACCGGATGGCCGAGCTGGGGATGATCCACGCCACTGCCGACCCAGCCGAGCTCGACAACGAGGCGGCAAAGGTCATCGATCGGTTGGCGGCCAATGCCCCTCTTAGCTTGCGGGCCATGAAGGGCGTGCTGACACGGCAGATGGAGTTCCGCGACAACATCCCCCACGAGGATGTCGACGAGCTGGTCAACGCCACTCGGTTCAGCTCAGACTCGAAGGAAGGCATCGCGGCCCGGCTTGAACGGCGTGATCCAACCTTCAAGGGGGAGTGATGGTCGGGATCAGGATGGAAAAGCCGTGGCTCGACCTCTCGGCCGAAGCAATCGATGCATTGCCGGCTCAGCTCGGTGTGTACCAGATCGCCGACGGCCAGGACGAGGTGGTCAAGATTGGCTACGCCGGGGGCCTCGAGCAGTTTGGTATCCGTACCGCGCTCCATCGGGAACTCGAGGCTGGCGGCACTCGGTTCCGAACTGAACTCACCCATGGGTATCTCACTCGATGGGAGGAACTCCTCATGGTTCACCTGCACGACCATGGTGAGCTTCCGGCCGGCAACAGCACCCATAACCAGAAGCTCGGGCGGTTGAGAATCGACGGCGCCGGGCCAGAACAAAAGAACGAAGCAAGCACGAAAGGTGCCAACTGATGGATCTGAGTCTCTCCGACGAACAACAGATGATCGTCGAAACTGTCCGACGATTCGTAGCCGAGGAGATCGTGCCGCTGGAGGCCAGCCTCGACCCCGACGCCGGCGCTCTTGCGCCTGACGACTTCGAACGCTTGGTGAAGATGACCAAGGAAATGGGGTTCTACGGTCTCGACATTCCTGAAGAGTTCGGTGGGCCGGGGCTCGACACCACCACCCGTGCGCTCATGGCCATCGAGATGAGCCAGCATCGAGCCGGCCTTTACAACCCGTGCTACGGCACCTTTGGCGGTGCCGGGCTGGCTCAGCTGTATGAAGCCACCGAGGAACAAAAGGAGAAGTATCTCTATCCGACCCTCCGGGGGGAGAAGAAGGGCTGCTTCGCCCTCACCGAGCCATCGGGTGGTAGCGACCCGGCCAGAGCTATTCAGACACGAGGTCATGAGGACGGCGATCAGTGGATCCTCAACGGCTCCAAGCTCTACATCTCCGGTGCTGACAAGGCCGACTTTGCGTTGGTCTTCGCCAGGACGTCGGACGACCCGGGTCGCAACGGCGTCACCGCCTTTCTGGTCGACACCGATACGCCGGGCTTCAACGTTCGACGGGTGGTGCACACGCTGCGTTCCACCCACTACGCCACCGAGATCTCCTTTGACGAGATGCGAGTTTCGAAAGATCAGATTCTTGGCGAACTCAATCGAGGGTTCGCCATCGCCAACGACCGATTGAGCCGCCAGCGCATCCCCTATGCCGCTGGCTGTCTCGGCGCAGCCATCAAGGCCCAGGAAATGGCCATCGAGTGGGCCAAGAGTCGGGAGACCTTTGGTGGGGCGCTGGCTGAAAAGCAGGCAGTGCAGTGGATGATTGTCGACAACGAGATCGACATTCGTCATGCCCGTTACTGCATCCTTGAAGCGGCCCAGCGGGCCGACAAAGGGGAGCGGTTCCGAACCGAAGCGGCGATGGCCAAACTGGTGGCCAGCGAAGCCTCGGGTCGGGTGGTCGATCGAGCCATGCAGATCCATGGCGGGCTCGGTATGACCAAGGACCTGCCGCTCGAACGCTGGTACAGGGAGCTGCGCATTCGTCGGGTCGGCGAAGGACCCAGCGAGGTGCAGCGGCTGATCATGGCCCGAGAAATTCTGGGCGGCAGCTTCAAGTGAGGCCACTGCCACTGGACGGCATCGTCGTTCTTGACCTCGGCCAGATCTACCAGGGACCCTATGCGTCCTTTCTGCTGGCCATGTCGGGAGCGCGGGTCATCAAGGTCGAGCCGCTCGGTGGCGAGTCACTTCGAGCGAGGGGAACCTCGCTGCCGATGGCGATGCTCAACTCCTCCAAGGAGTCGGTGTGCATCGATCTCAAGCATCCCGAAGGGGTCGATCTCCTGAAGCGGCTGGCGACGTCGGCCGATGTCATGGTGGTCAACTTTGCGCCCGGGGTTCCTGAGCGATTGGGTATCGGGTTCGATGCGATGAGTGAGGCCAACCCTCGGCTGGTGTACGCCCATGGTTCGGGCTTTGGCGTCCGCAACCTTGACGGATCGCTGGTCGAAGACAGTGCCCCGGCCATGGATCTCACCGTGCAGGCCCATACCGGTTCGCTGAGCGTCACTGGCAACGAAGGCGAGTCTCCCCTGAAATCCGGGGTGG
>CALHBU010000108.1 GCA_937930655.1 uncultured Acidimicrobiales bacterium
CTGGATGCTGGAGGCCATGGACGAGGCCTACCTCAAGCACCACATGTGGGTCCGGCCCAAGTTGGAGGAGCTGCCGAGCGTCTCGTTCCGACGCCAGGGCTTCGCCTCGTTCCAGGAGGACAGCCCCGGCCTCGATCTGGCCAGGGAGCACGACCTGGTCGACAACTTCCTGTGGGCCAACGACTTCCCCCACCACGAGGGATCCTGGCCCTACTCGGCCCAGGCCATCGAGCGCACCATGTCCGGTCTGACCGACGACGAACGAGCCAAGATCCTTGGTCTCAACTCGGCTCGAATCTTCGGCTTCGAAATCCCCGAGCGGTTCCTCAACCATGACGACGCCGCCGCCGTAGCGGCCGAGGTCGCAGCTCGCTAGAACGCGTCCAAGCGCACGATCCCGAGAACATGGAGCGGCTGGGTTGAGCGAACTTCCGAGCAAGGTTGATGCCATCGTGGTCGGTGGCGGGATCGTCGGCGCATCCATCGCTTACCACCTGGCCAAGCGTGGCGTGAAGGACGTGCTGCTTCTCGAGCGGCATCAGCTGACCAGCGGCACCACGTGGCACGCCGCCGGGCTGGTGGCCCAGCTACGCGGCACCGAGAATCAGACAAAGCTGGCCCGGTACAGCCTGGAGCTCTACGCAACGCTCGAGGCAGAGACCGAACAAGCCACCGGCTTCCGTCAACCGGGCGCTATCACCATGGCGGCCAGCGCCCGGCGATGGGAAGAGATTCGGCGGACCGCAGCCATGGCCCGATATCTGGGTGTGGAGGCCATAGAGATCGACAAGGAAGAGATCGTCGAGCGATGGCCGTTGGTCGACAACAGCGATCTTCACGGCGGTATCTGGCTGCCGAACGATGGCGTGGTCGGCCCCTCCGACTGCACTATGGCACTGGCCAAAGGCGCTCGGCAGTACGGGGCCACCGTGGTCGAAGGCGTTGAGGTCACCGACCTTCTCACCGATGGTGCGAAGTGCGTGGGTGTACGAACGGCCGATGGAACCGAGATCTCAGCCGACAGCGTGGTTCTAGCCTGCGGTTTGTGGACTCGGCATCTGGCGGCCACCGTCGGCGTCGAGGTGCCGCTGATGGCAGCCGAGCACCACTATGTGGTCACCGAACCAATCCCCGGACTCAACGCTGAGTGGCCAATCCTCCGCGACCCCGACCGGTGGGCGTACCTAAAGCCCGAAGCTGGCGGTTCGATGTTGGTGGGACTGTTCGAACCGAACGGCCGACCGTGGCCTACCGCTGGTCCGCCGCCCACCGAGACACCGTTTCTCACCATGGAAGCCGATGCCGAGCATCTGTCTCAATGGCTCGAGCCAGCCTTCGACCGGATCCCTGCGCTACACGATGCTGGTGTGCGTCTGATGTTCGACGGGCCGGAGAGTTTCACGCCCGACGATGCCTACATCCTCGGCGAGGCCCCACAGCGTCCAGGCTTGTTCGTGGCCGCTGGCTTCAACTCGATCGGCATCCAGTCAGCGGGCGGTGTTGGCATGGCAATGGCCCACTGGGTTCTCGATGGTGGTCCGCCGTTCGATCTGCACGACGTGGACATTCGTCGTTTCGAGCGGTTCCAGAGCAACGAGTCGTTCCTCCGCAAGCGCACAACCGAAGTGCTCGGACTGCTCTATGCCTCCCATCACCCGAACCGGCCCTACGAGACGGCCCGCAACCTCCGCCGTACTCCGCTGCACGATCGGTTGGCCGACGCCGGGGCGGCGTTCGCCGATCTGAATGGGTGGGAGCGACCGATGTTCTTCGCCCGGCCCGAGCTTGGTGTCGAGGCCGTTCACCACGACGGGTGGGGGATCGGGCCGTGGCACGAGGCCAACGCGGTCGAGCATCGAGCAGTCCGGGAAGCGGTGGGACTGTTCGACCTCAGCTCGTTCGCCAAGTTCTCGGTCCAGGGTGCCGAGGCGGCTGACGTCCTTGATGTTCTGTCCAGCGGCGACGTCAACGGCGAGGTTGGTCAGTCGGTCTATACCCAGTGGCTCAACGACGCCGGTGGTATCGAGGCCGATCTCACCGTCAGTCGGCTTGGGCCCGAACACTTTTGGGTCATCGGCGGGGCTGGCACTCGGCGCCGCGATCTCGACACGCTGGAACGAGTGGTGGAAGGCCGCCACGCCACGGTCACCGACATCACGTCGGGCTATGCCTGCTTGGCGCTGATGGGTCCCAACTCTCGGGCGCTTCTGAGCGAGCTGACCTCGGCCGATTTGTCCGACGGTACCTTCGGTTTCGGTACCAATGCCGAGATCGACGTTGCTGATGCCCTCGTCCTGGCCAACCGCATGAGCTACGTCGGTGAGCTGGGCTGGGAACTCTTCGTACCGGCTGAGTTTGCGGTGCACGTCTTTGATGAGATCCGTCGGGTCGGAGCTGCTCACGGGCTGGAGCTGTGCGGCTACCACGCTCTCAACTCGCTTCGGTTCGAGAAGGGCTACCGCCACTGGGGCCACGACATCACCCCTGACGACTCGCCACTCGAGGCCGGTCTTGGCTTTGCCGTCGCCGACGACAAAGAGGCTGACTTCGTTGGCAAGCAGGCGGTCGCCGCCCAACGAGCCAGCGGTGCAACCCAACGCCTCTTGCAAGTGAAGCTGATCCAAGAGTCCGGCCCAGACGCCCAGCTTCTCCATCACAACGAGACGCTGCTCCGCAACGGTGAACGAGTTGGGTACGTCACTGGAGGGATGTGGGGACACACCGTGGGGGCAGCCATCGGCATGGCTCTCGCCATCAGGGGCAACAGCGCCCCGGGCCAAGTGGTCGACCGGGCATGGCTCGACGAGGCCGACTGGTCCATCGAGCTACCGGGTGGACCGGTGCCGGCTGAGGTGCAGTTCGCACCCTGGCTCCGCTAGGCATGCCGCCGTTGGCTCTCACCGATCAGCCACACTGTCACCCATGGCAGATCGTGATATCGAAAAGAATGTTCCCGTCTCGCAGTTCGTCGAGACCCTTCGCCGGCTGGCCGACTCCTTGGAGTCCGGAGAAGGCTTTCGGATCCAGGTGCAGAACAAGCGGTTCACCGTCCCTCCGGATGCCGAGATCGTGATCGAACACGAGGTAGATGATGGCCAGGAGGAACTGGCTCTCGAACTCCAGTGGACCGCACAGAGCGAAGACTGATCCGGTCGGAGTCGGGTTACGGCCGATTTGCCGCTAGCTCGGTCTCGTCGGTGGGATAGATGGCACGGATCAGTGCCACGGCAACAACGGCGCCAACAATCTGAGCGGCAATGAACGCTGGTGCCGACGACGGTTCGATTCCGGCGAAGGTGTCGCTCATCGTTCGAGCCACCGACACTGCGGGGTTGGCGAAGCTAGTGGAGGACGTGAAGTAGTAGGCGCCCGCGATGTAGCCGCCTACCGCGTAGGGCGCGGCGTCGGCTCTTCCGGAGCGAACAACGCCATGGATCACCAGCAGTAGACCAAGGGTGGCGATCACCTCGGCGAAGACCAGGTTGGCCGACGAGCGATCCTTGGTTGACCAGTGGATGGCGTCAAGGTCGAACATGAGGTTGGCCGTCATAACGCCGACGATGCCGCCGCTGATCTGGGCCACCACGTAGGCCAGTGCCGTCGGTGTGTCGAGCTGGCCGAAGAGTCGTGCGGCCAAGGTGACGGCCGGGTTGAAGTGGGCCCCCGACACTGCGCCGAACGCCAAGATCAGGGCCACCAGCACACCGGCGGTGGCGAAGGCGTTTTGCAACAGCTGCAAGCCGACGTCGTCAGACAACTGCTCGGCCATGATCCCCGAGCCGACGACACCGGCCAGTAGAAAGCCGGTGCCGACGAACTCGGCGATGAGTGCCGAAGTGTTCGCCTTCACCTCAGGTGCAGCACGGGCGGTTGGATGATGGGGTGGAGGCCAGCACAACGTTCTCGATGGTGTCGGCGTCGCCGTTCTTCACGTACCACTCCCATTTGTTGTCCGG
Source organism: uncultured Acidimicrobiales bacterium (assembly GCA_937930655.1). Lineage (GTDB taxonomy): Bacteria > Actinomycetota > Acidimicrobiia > Acidimicrobiales > SZUA-35 > JAHECQ01. The sequence goes on from CALHBU010000108.1 coordinate 3,957, forward strand.
TCCCTCGATCCAGGTTTCGGTCTTGGCTGCATAGCAGCAGATGGTGTCGTCGACGCCGGTGGTTTCGAGCCCTGCCAGGGCCAGGCGAGACTCGGCTTCCTCGACCTGTTCGCCAGTCTCTACCTCGACACCGAGATGGTTGAGCGAACCGCCCGAGCCCGGATGCTCGAAGAGCACCAGCTTGAGCGGTGGGTTCTCGACCTCGAAGTTGGCGTAGCCGTCCTTGGTCTTGGCTGGCGGGGTGTCGAACATCTTGGTGTAGAAGTCGATCGACTGGTCGAGGTTGTCGACGTTGAGAGCCAGTTGTACTCGCATTGGATTGCTCCTGTAGGGGGTGTCGATCACTCTAGATCGATAGTCATCGAATTGATGAATATCGATATGATGAACGACATATCGACGGATGTCAATATCGAAGTTCATCGATATGTTTGCTACTCTTGCTCTATGGCTGACCTTGACTGCTGCCCACCAATCGCTGGTTCAGTGCTCGACGAAGGTGACGCGGTCGAGCTGGCCGGTGTGCTCAAGGCGCTTGCTGACCCTGTCCGAGTCCGGCTACTCAGTGTGATCGCCAACGCCGGTGAAGCCTGTGCCTGTGACTTCCCCGAGTTGCTGGGCAAGTCACAGCCAACGATCAGCCATCACCTGTCGATTCTCACCAAAGCAGGTGTTATCGAACGGGAACAACGGGGCAAGTGGGCGTGGTTCTGGGTCAACAAGACCCGCCTCACCGATGTCTGCAAGGCGCTGGCCATCCCCGATGACTGCTGCTGACTCCCTCTGCTCAGGGCTGGCTCCCTCTGCTCAGGGCTGGAAGTGGAGTCGATGCCCTGGGCGGTGCCAGGTGGTCTTGAGGAGGGTGCCCTCCAGCGAGCCGGTGATGTAGGCGTCGGTCATATTGTCGCCGCCGAAGCAGATATTAGTGGTGAGGAGGTCGCCGGTTGGCACGTGGACTGTGGTGCCGTCGGGGGCGAAGTCGGTAACGCCGCCATTGCGAATGGTTGCTACGCAGACATGGTCGGCTGAATCGACGGCCAGGGAGTCGAGCAACTGCTCGCCTTCTAGCCCGGCCAGCACCCTGCCCCTCGTGCTCTTGCCATAGGGCGAGGCCAGTTTGCCCGGCGACTCGATGTCGAGCACCCGGACCCGGCCGGTGTGGGTCTCGGCGAAGTACAGGCGGCTGTCGTCGGGCGACAGGCCAATGCCGTTGGGTCCCTCGACCGGATAGATCACTTCCTCGATATGCGATCCGTCGGGCTTGGCGTAGTAGATGCCCCCATGGTCACGAGTTCGTTCCCATGTCTTTCCGTGGTCGGTGAACCAGAAGCCGCCGGTGGCATCGAAGACGATGTCGTTTGGAGCTGAGAGGTGGTGACCTTCAACCTCGGTGTAGATGGTCTCGGCTACGCCCGTTGCCGGGTCGACGGCCTGGATGTAGCCGAGCTTCACATCGCTGTCAGGCTCAGAGCCGATACGGGTGCGGCCCTTGTCGTCGGTGAAGGTGGCGAACCCGCCGTTGTTGCAGACGTAGATGCGGCCATCGGGGCCAAAGGCAATGCCATTGGGACCTCCGCCGCACTCCGAAACAACCTCGACCGTGCCATCGGGTTGCACCCGGCTGATCGTGCCGCGGCCGATCTCGACCAGGATCACGCTGCCGTCAGGCATGGCGATTGGACCCTCGGGAAACTGGAGTCCAGTTGCCACTGTTTCGATGTCGGCTGTCTCGATCTTGGCCATGCCTGATTCTGCTGCACCAACATCTTCTGTGCCACCGAACCTGACGGGTCGATGCCGAATGGGTAGCGTTTGCCGTAGGGACCAACCGCACAACTCACAAACTGCATACAAGGGGAAGCGTGTTATGGCTGACTACGACCTCCACATCACCGGCGGCATGATCGTCGATGGAACCCGGGTACCGCGCTACAAAGGCGACGTTTGGATCAAGGACGGCAAGATCGTCCAGCTCGGAGGCCGCGCTGAGGGCGTCGCCGAGAAGATCATTGACGCCACCGGAAAAATCGTGGCCCCGGGTTTCGTCGATCTGCACACCCACTACGACGCACAGATCCGCTGGGATCCGTGGTGCACCATCTCCGGCTACCACGGCGTCACCAGTGTCGTGCTCGGCAACTGCGGCTTTGGCTTCGTGCCGGTCAAGCCTGACTTCCGCGACAGGTCGATGCTCACCATGACCCGCACCGAAGCAATTCCCTACGAGTCGATGAAGCAGGGAATGAACTGGGACTGGGAAACCGTCCCTGAATATCTTGACAGCCTTGATCGCCAGGCACTTGGCGTGAACATCATCCAGTACATGCCGACGGCGTCGCTGATGACCTACGTCATGGGACTGGAGAAGGCAAAGGCCGGCGAGAAGGCCAGCCCCGAGGAACGCAA
>CALHBU010000109.1 GCA_937930655.1 uncultured Acidimicrobiales bacterium
GAGTATCCGATTGGCCTGGCCTACGCCGATGCCCGAATCGCCACCATCTACGGCGGCACGTCGGAGATCATGAAGACCATCATCGCCAAGGACGTCCTGGACTAGCTGTCGACTGGAGTGGCCGGGCAGGTTCGTCTGAAAGGCCTAGGTCCCGCCACTAACGGCGAGCGCTGGATCGAGGCGAGCCGCCTTGGCCGCCGGGTAGAGCCCGGCCAGCATCCCGATCACAAGAGCGGCGCCGATGCCGGCCGCCAGAGCAAAGGGCGGCAGGTCGATGACCCAGTCTTGGCGTCGGGCGTAGCCGATGGTGATGGCCGAGCCAAGGAGAACCCCGAGCACACCACCGAGCCCCGACAAGAGCCCGGCCTCCAGCACGAACTGAGAGCGGATATGGCCCCGGGTGGCGCCAACGGCACGCCGGAGCCCGATCTCGCCCCGCCGTTCAAGGACAGAGATGACCATCACGTTGGCGATGCCGACGCCACCCACCAAAAGGGCCACACCGCCGAGGGCCAGCAGCAGGTTCTGAAGGTTCCGATCCACCTCGGCCCGGGCCTCCAGAAAGTCCGATGGTCGTGAAACGTTCACTTTGGCCGGCCGATCGGGATTGGCTGTCGGCTTCAGCAACGGGCGGGTGGTGGCCATTTCCTCGGGCGTCACCCGCAGATACACCGATGTCGGATTGGGCTTGATCCCCAGGATCTCCACCGCCGCCGTGTCCCCGACGATGACCGTTCGGGAGATGTCGGGGTTGAGGGGTAGTTCGTCCAACACGCCGATCACCTCGAAATTGTGGCCGTCGATGCTGACGGTGGGACCGCCGGAGAGGTCGTGTATCCCCAGACGTATTGCGGCCACCTCGCCCAGGACCGCAACCGGGAGTGAACCTAGCCCGTCGTCGAGCGGTCGCCCGGTGGCCATGGTCATCCGCAGCGTTGTGAACAGCTCGGGGTCGGCGCCCATGGCGGTGACTCCGGCGATGGACGAGTCGTTGACGTTCCGGCGGACCTCAAGATTGGTTTTGGACACGGCGCTCGCCGTCTCCACCGCATCCACCCTGGCCAGCATTGGCTGGGCATCAAGGGGCAGGGGCTCAACCGCCAGGCCGGAGCTGGAGGGTGAAACCTCGAGCAGGTTGGTGCCGTATGCGTCCAATTCGGCCAACAGTGCCGCCTTGGACGAGGCAGAGATGCCAACGACGGCCACCATGGATGCAATGCCGATGGCGATGCCAAGCGCGGTCAAGGCCGTCCGACCCCGGCGGCTGCGAAGACCAAGAAAACTGGTGCCAACCAGGTCTCGAAAACGCAATTTCGATCGCCAGTTCATCGGCTGTTCCTTTTCATCGAATGAGCCCGTCTCGAACTTCGACCTGGCGAGGCAGTTGGCCAGCCAGATCGGCGTCGTGGGTGATGACCACAATGGTGGCGCCGTCCTGATTCAGATCTCGGAGGAGGTCGACGATGCCGTCGCCGGTGGCCGTGTCGAGGTTGCCGGTTGGCTCGTCGGCCAACACCAGCGCCGGCTCGGCCACGATGGCCCGAGCGATGGCAACCCGCTGCCGTTGCCCGCCAGAGAGTTTGGTCGGTCGAGTTTGTAGCCGGTCCCCTAGGCCCACACTCTCCAGCGCCTTTTGGGCCATGCTTCGTCTCTTTCGACCTGAAACACCGCGGTAGAGCAAACCGGTGGCCACGTTGTCGAGGGCACTTAGGGTTTCCAAGAGGTGGAAGCTCTGGAAGACGAACCCCAGTCGGGCCGAACGAAGACCGGAAAGGCGACGGTCGGACAACGTCGAGGTATCGACCCCCTCGATGACAAGACGGCCACTGGTTGGTCGATCGAGCGTGCCCATGATGTTGAGGAGCGTTGACTTTCCCGACCCTGACGGTCCCACTACCGCCAGCATTTCGCCGGCGTCGACGGTGAGGTCAACCCCGTTCAACGCCTTGACCGGTGGCGACCCCGGGTACTCCCGATGGACGTCGTCAACTTCTAGAACCGGCGTGCTCACAGCGGCACCACAACTTCATCGCCCTCATCGATGCCGCTCACCACCGCGGTGGTATCCACCACCTGGACAAGCTCCACCGGCACCCGCTTGGTGCCCGAAGCGGTGATCACCTCGACGTGCCAGCCCCCGTCGGACAGCGCCAGCAGGGCCCGAACCGGAATGGTCAGGGCATCGCTGGCTCTGGTAATCGAACCAACGACTTCCACCGACTGGCCAAGCTCCTCGGGGGCGACGCCCTCGACGGTCACTTCGATGAGCTGCCCCACCTGACCGTCATCCCGGGTTTCACGGACCGAGCTGGTGACGACGCCCTCGACTGGTGAGTCGGCCAGCACATCGACCGTCGATCCAACGGCAAAGAACTCCCGCAACGTTGTTGAGCCAACAACCCGCAGCACGGTCTCGGTGCCGGTGACGTCGATCTGGGTGAACTGCTGGCCAACGACCTGCTGACTCTGCAGCAACAGCTCGGTTGTCATGAACACCATCTGGCTGGTGTCGACAATGCCGGTGGCCGGGTGGCCGACCGATGCCTGCCAGTCCTTGACCGCCCGATGGGTGGACAGGCCGAACACCTCGTCCACTTCGAGCCGACCCTTGTCATCGAAACCCTCGGCCAGAAGATGACGCTGCAGTTGAGCCACATCGGCCCCGGCCAGCGAACCAATTTTGCTTCCGGCCTCGTCCCGCTCCCAACTGGCCACCAGCCGGAGTGGGCGGTAGAGCGGCGAATCGCCGATGACAAGCACCACCGGTCGACCACTGACCTCGACGACCACGTCACCGGATCGCAGCACGGTCCGATGCTCGGGCGTCCAGGTCACAATGCCCTCGGCCTGAAGCGGAAGGGTCACCGTTGCGCCGTATCCGACGTTGGCCACCACCTTCGAGCTCTCAACAACGTCCTGGCGGACAACCGGCACCTGTTCGGTATCGACTGTCTCCTGGGCGTTGGCGTCGTCGTCGGCGCCTGCCTCGCTGCTCGCTCCGGAGTCCGGGCTACACCCCACTCCGACCAGAAGGCCGGCCAGGAGCCCGGCCCGAAGCACATTCGGCGTTGCCATGACTGCCCCCGATCTTCGACTGGCCGTCCTGGTCGTCACTCGCTGTCCGGTCCGTACTTGGCGTAGAGCTCAGGAACAGCCTGCTTGAAACACTCATTCTCAACCTCCAGATAGACAGCCTCGTCGAATCCCTCGGGCTGGTCGGCGTCGTCGAGTTCGATGCCCATACCGTCTTCAGATACGGACACGACGTAGCCTTCCTTGGCCACACAATCCACGACCTCGTGGGTGGCATCGGCCAGTTGTGCCTCTTCCTCAGGACTCAGATCGGGGCCGGTGTCGAGGTCGATCAGAATGGACTCGCACGCAGCTTCGGTGGCCCGCATTTCCTCTTCGGTGATGCTGGCGTCTTCGCCCGTGACATCAATGCCCAGACCATTGTCTTCGAAGTTGACGGTGGCCTCGAGTCCGCCTTCGGCCATGCAGTCCCTGTATTCCTCGGCGATCCGTGACTTCTCGGTCTCGGAGAGCTCGCTGGATGAAGCCGAGGCTCCCCCACCGTCGCCACAGGCGGCCAGCATCAGGGCTCCCGCTG